>JBDTUE010000021.1:0-33445 GCA_040007895.1 Saprospiraceae bacterium
ACACCCTAAAATAATGGTGATTGGAAAAGCTCAAAAACGGAGTTAACAGCAGGGTAACAACTGCTTCTCTTTTAGTTGCACTTGGAATTATTTATGGTGATATCGGTACCAGTCCACTCTATGTTTTAAAAGCAATTATTGGTGACCGGCCCATTTCAGAAATACTTGTTTACGGCGGTATCTCTTGTGTGTTTTGGACAATTACTGTTCAAACCACTTTCAAATACATTTATCTTACTCTGAAAGCAGACAATCACGGAGAAGGAGGTATATTTTCACTTTATGCTTTGGTTTGCAGATACGGAAAATGGTTAGCCATTCCAACTATACTTGGAGCAACCACCCTTTTGGCAGACGGGATTTTAACTCCACCTATTTCTGTGGCATCTGCCATTGAAGGTTTAACAAGTCTCAAAGGGCTTGAACAACTTCCCACCGCACCAGTTGTCATTTTAATCCTCTCTGCACTTTTCCTTTTTCAGCGTTTCGGTACTAATAAAATCGGCAGCAAGTTCGGGCCTGCTATGTTGGTTTGGTTCACTATGCTTTCCACTCTTGGAATCATTCAAATTTCTCAACAACCTGCAATTTTCAAATCACTGAATCCCATTTATGCCTTTCAGTTGTCAACACGATTCTATGGCCTGGCTGTTTGATGATGATTTTATACTTCCAGAATTCAACGCATATGGAGGTAGCATATGGTTTCAGCATCACTATTACCATGTTGATGACTACCATCCTTTTAGCGTATTATCTGCATTACAAACTTCGTTGGGAAGGATGGCTGGTGTTAGCCTTAGTGATTTTTTTCGGAACTATTGAGATAACCTTTTTCATTGCAAATGTTGCGAAGATAAAAGCGAGATGGATGCTTTTATTTTTTGAATTGTTCATTTTCCTCACCATGTACGTTTGGTTTTATGCAAGAAAAATAAACAATCGCTTCACTAAATTTATTGACCTTGGAAAATACGTTACTAAAATAAAAGAATTAAGTCATGATGAAAACATTCCAAAATTTTGCACGTATCTTATCTATCTCACGAAAGCCAATAACCGACATGAAATAGAGGAGAAAATTATCAAATCCATTTTTGCGCGGAAACCAAAACGGGCAGATGTCTATTGGTTCATGCACATCCACCGGACAGAAGAACCATATACACTCACCTATAGCGTCTCGGAATTATTGGACGACAAAGTGATTAAGATACACGTAAATGTCGGGTTCCGCATTCAACCAAGGACAGAATTGTATTTCAAAAAAATAGTATCGGACCTGGTCGCCAATAAAGAACTCAATCTGCATATCAGACCGGATGGTTCAACTAAGTACAACACTGAATCTGATTTTAAATTTGTCGTCATTGAAAAATCTCTTTCCGTTGAAAATGAATTTACCTTAAAAGAAGGTGTATTGCTCAATTCATATTTCTATCTGAAAAGACTTGGACTTAGCGACGAAAAAGCATTCGGGCTTGACAAGAGTGACGTGATCATAGAACAAGTGCCATTGGTATATCAGGCATTAAGTAAAATTGATTTAAAGCGAAGCCAATCAGCGAAACAACAAATCAACATATAAACATGTAGAAAATGGAAATCGATTTTTCACGGGTGTTTTATGAAAAATATTTCAAGGGCAAAGACAGGGTAATTGAAGTATGTTTAAAAAATGGAAGGAAAATTACAGGTGCTTTCGTTACATTTTTCGTTGGAGAGCGTGATCGTAGAGAACCTTTCATTACAAGGTGGCACATTGTTGATGAAAAATATAAAAAGAATTTTGGTATTGATGAATTTGGGTTTCCCACTGGAGAAATCATAGATCAGAATGATATTGAAGTGTGAAATTTTTAAACGACAACTCCATATTTAGATTTAGAGAATCAAAAGAGGCCAAAGATGCCTACCATCGGAGCACATTAGAAAAACTCATATGGCCTGTATCTTTTAAAATCCATAATTTTATAAAAAAAATCATCATGACAAAGGCATCTTTTCAATCAAATTCAGGAAATACTGATACCAATCCGGGTAAACAGGATGCTTCTTCAACTAAATTATTTGCAAAATCAGGATATCCAAAAACCATATTGGATGAAATAAAATTTTTCCTGAATATTTTTATAAACTTCTTTGGTTAATTAAATTAAACCCACCTTTAAACTCCTACGGTGTTCTTGTATATCAAGGAATCTTCGAGCGCCTTATAATTCTAACCATCCAGCAAGATATTCAACAGAAATTTGCATTCTAACATCATTTAGATAAGTGGTAATCAGAAAGCTTATCTGATCACATCGAACCTCGATCTCATTTAGTGGTCAGGAATTAAACTCCATAGGAGGATAATAAAAAAAAATCCCGACCTCTTTACGAAATCGGGATATATTTTAAATCGTCATCATTCGAAATGACGATTGAGTTAATATTAATAGCCTGAGTTTACATTCCCACTGTATTTGGCTCCGGGTCTTGAGGATCCGGGGGTATCTTTTCCTGCATCTGGCCCTTCAGGCCTTGCCATATTCTGATCCGTTGCTGTGGCAACCTTAAATTCAACTCTTCTATTGATGTATTGTTCCATTTCTATCTGCTTGGGAATATTATGATTATCCGGCAAATTGCCTACCATAGGTGTTACTTCACCACCATATTGCAGGATGAAACGATCCTTTGAAATTCCATATTTAGAAACCATATAGCTTATTGCAGCATCAGCACGTTTATAAGCCAATACGTTATTGTAATCCGTAGATTGGCGAACATCGGTATGTCCTACAGCCACTACTTTGATCTCGGGATGTGATTTCATTACCGTAGCTACGTGATGCAATTGGCTATAAAATTCAGGTTTAATATAATACTTGTCCAAATCAAAGTGAATCATAGGCAAGAACCAATCTGTTTTAATTCCACTGATACGCTGATTGATCAGGTTGACTACATCATCTTCCGTAAGCGTTTTTTCCTTTTCTACATTTGCTACCCCAATACCATCTACTCTAAATCCAGGTGGAGAATAAGGTTCTTTATCCAAATGATCCGGAACACCATCTTTATCACTATCCAGGCTTACACCTTTTGTATCTACTATGGCTCCCGATACAGTATTTTTTTCCTGGTCTATCATATCGATGACTCCGTCTCCATCGGTGTCGGTAAGATCTAATACGGGTCTTTGTTTGAGATCCGTCACGTCATTGAGTATTCCATCCATTGGATTCAGCCAATAAAGTGGCTCAGTACGTTTATTAAAGTTACCGAGGTTGATCCCAAGGCGAATGGATGTATAGTGTGAATTATCATTATTATTAGACTGATCCACCACCGAGCGGTATACAAATCCATCTAATAAATCATTATCAGAAGTGATCAACTGATGTTCAATACCAATATTTATGCGTTTTGAGATTTTCCTGGAAATACCCATACCAGCAGAAAATATCGCATGAATATTCCTATTATCATTCAGCCTGAATATGGCAATTTTTTTTCTGGCTTCCGTTTCATACACGCCATCAAGGATCGCATTGACTTGTTTTTTAATTGATTTTCTTCCCGCTTTGGTATTTGCATTTCCTGTCACAGAAGAAAAATCATATGCTGAATTCCCATTTAAGGCATCTATTTTAGTTCTGTTCATATCAAATCCAGCACCCAGAAATCCATACCAATTCCATTTATTTCGTTCCTTATGGAATAAAAGGTTACCAATATTTAAAACACCATTAAGACTGAAAATGAAATCATTCATTTTATAATTACGATAGATTCCTGCTTGTTTCCCAGCTGCCGGCTGCTCAGTCAAATCCTGAGCTGCAATAGCTTGGTTAGTAAACTGGGGATCCAGGCCTTTGGCTTTTGCAAACGTGATATCTCCTCGAATGGAAAATACATAATGAATAGCTTTTCTAATATGTATTCCCACTCCATAGCCTCCAGGTATAGTCGGGTCCACATCTCCATCCGTAAAAAAATGTCCGGTATGTATACCCAGCTCCCAGGCATCCTTTGGTTTTGCAGAATATTTTCCTTCTCCCATTCTCCATTGTTTGTTTTGCTCGGGATTTTGGGTCATACTATCAGTGATCCTGGGAGCAGTCCAGGTATCATTTTGGGTTCTAGCAATGATTGATACTAATAGGACCATGCCAATTATCAAAAATCTGTTCATATTAACTTAGTTACTGTTTAAAGTATTTACGAAATAAAAGAGGTAGATAGGATGGTTACTTGAGGATAGAAGGACAAATTTAACAAGAATTATCTAAATTTATATAAATAATCGCTATATATTCTGTTAACATAGTCCTATAAAAACTACATAATCTCATTAATATGTTTGATACCCTGACTGAATCTTCTACTGTATTACCATCAAACTACCAATCTTTTTTTGGAGAAAACATCAAAATTAATAGAAATTATAAAGCATCGACCGATAAACCAGCTATTGGAATTTTAGGATTGGATGAATCTGCGGATGCTATAAGAAGAGAACTTTTTAAACTTTCCGACCAATTAAATGAATGTGAAATCATAGATCTCGGCAATTTAAAAGCCGATCATGAAAGTCATATATCAAATTTGTTTGGCAATCTTCTGTCTAATAATATTTTACCAATTTTTATTTCGCCTATTTCGGGTAATATTTTATCCCACGTTCAGTCAATACTGAAAGTTCAGTCATATTCTACATTGATGATGGTCCACCCCTCATTAGCAGATGAACCAGAAATCAGCGAAATATTAAAGCATGAATTAAAAGAAGGGCATTTAAAACTAAAATATATCGGGCATCAGGCACATATCACCTCCCTGAAATCCCTTGACCAAGTCCAGGAATCAGGAATCGAAACCATGCGTTTGGGTCATATCCGTCAAAATATCGATCGTGTGGAACCCTGGTGCAGATCAATCGACCATACTATTTTTCATTTAAATGCGCTAAGAAAGACGGATTACCCCGTTAAAGAAAGTACAAACCCAGGTGGCCTTTATTATGAAGAAGCTTGCAAAATCAGTCAATTTTTAGGCGCTTCATCCCATCTCAAATCCATTGGATTTTATGGTTATAATGCACCGCTGGATAAAGACCTGACCAGTGCTGCTGTCATCGCTCAACTCATCTGGTATTTTATTGATGGATTTATTCATTTCAGAGAAAACTCCAGTATTCAAAAGTCAAAACTTATTCAATATACCGTACATGCTTCACATGCGGAGCTGGATATTAATTTCTGGAAAAGCAATGAATCCGGAAGATGGTGGATGGAAGTACCCGGACAACCTGACCATTGGGTTTCATGCACCTATGATGACTACCTGGAAGCTTCTCATGGCGAATTTTCAGCCCGCCTGATCAATGTGTTGAATCGGGGGTAAAACCGCTCATCATTTTTTCCAAAGTCATTCCCCGGCTTGCTTTGATCAAAAATGCGGTATCCGAAAATACCTGGCCATCATACCAGGACTTTAGTTCTGTAACATCTCTAAAATATAAATGGTCTTTATCCGTACCTATTTCAGAGAAACTGGGGCCGACCAAACAAATAGAATGCCATGAATAGGCATTGACTAAATCAATTATTTTTTGATGTTCCTTCAACCTGGCATCCCCTAATTCTTTCATTTCACCTAACACAAGAATCTTTTTCTTAGTTGTATTCCAGGAATGAAATGATTGTATGGCGGCTGCCATACTCACGGGATTTGCATTATAGGCATCCAGTATATATTCATTAGATAAATGATTTAAATGCTGTGAACGGTTTGACATTTGTTTGAAGTCAGCCAATAGAGCAATTAATTTATCAACATCAATCTTAAAGTAAACCCCAACTGATAATGCTAAGCATACATTCTCATAATTGTACATACCCGGAAGCCGGGTATGTACATCTAATGATTTTCCGTGCAATTCAATATTCAGATGCAAGAAAGGATCAGAAGACACCAATGAACTCCGGAGTATATCTCTGACAAAGATCTTATTCATTTCAAAACCTTTGCTTACAGCCATCAATAATTCATCCTGGTCATTAATAAAAGCGACACCGGAATGATCCCTTATGTAACGATACAAATCGGACTTAGCTATGATCACTCCTTCAAGGCTACCAAATCCCTCGAGATGAGCTTTCCCTATTTTGGTGATGATGCCATGATTTGGTTGACAAATGTCACAAAGTTCAGCAATCTCACCAATGTGATTGGCACCCATCTCTATTATCGCAATTTCCGTGTCCTTTTTTATTGAAAGGACAGTCATCGGGACTCCTAAATGATTATTTAAATTACCTTCTGTAGCTATTACTTTAAAAGCACTGCTCAGTAGATTAGTTATTAATTCCTTAGTCGTGGTTTTGCCTACAGAGCCAGTAATACCGATCACAGGAATGTTTAAATGACTACGGTGTTCCTTAGCCAACGCCTGAAGAAGCAAAAGGGAAGAATCAGTATAACGGCATTTGGGTTCATTGTTCACCAATTCTTTATCTTCTACAATAGCTAATCTCGCTCCTGCGTCCAATGCCTGAATGGCATAGGCATTACCATTTACTCTTGACCCGGGCAATGCAAAGAAAATCTGATTCGACTTTATTATCCTGCTGTCAATACAAATACCATCACTTAAAAGATATTCCTGATATAATTTATCAATATCCATAAAAAAAGAATCCCTGCAAGATAAGTCCTGCAGGGATTACATATTTATATTTTCGATGAGTTACTTATTTAAATCTTCTCTTTACTGCTTTGGGTTTTACTCCAAAATCATTGCCTTTTTGATCATTGATATCCTGGGAGCCCATTCTGGACATAGCACATCTGAATCCAATTGATTTATCTCCTCTGTCCTCATCTTTAGCTCTTCTTGCACCTGGTGACAACCAATAAGCCCGATCAGACCAAGATCCACCTTTATATACTCTTGATTTATTGCTTATCAAGGTATGTACGCCATATTCATATATTACGCCAGCCGTATCATCACCATCTTTATAATCTTTCTCATTTCCGCGGTCGTAGTTTTCCCTATTCATGACATCATCAGATTTTACACTCCTATATTTGATCCTTCCGAGGCTGTCTTTTTGAACACTCCCTAAACTATCCAGATCCAACATTCTGAAATCATTACCTCTGAAAGGGTTGAGATCCTGTTGTTCTTCATCTCTCACGGTAGTACTGGTCATTGGTCTGTATACATCAGCGACCCATTCACTAACGTTACCAGCCATATTATATAAACCGAAATCATTAGGAAGGTAGGATCTGACTTTTGTGGGAATGTTGCCTTGGTCATTCAATTTACCTGCTGTTCCCATATAATCTCCACGGCCGCGTTTAAAATTGGCCATGATTTTTCCTTGATTCTTAGTATGTTTTTTATATCTAACTGTATTGCCATCCCAGGGATAAATTCTTCTTTCGGCAATTAATTCATCATTCTTGGAAGTCTGTTTGCCATATAGTGCAAGAGCAGCATATTCCCATTCAGCTTCAGTGGGTAGTCGATAGGCAGGCAATAAAATACCATCTTCAAATTTCACTGGTCTTTCACCACCTGTCTGAATGTCTTTGAGATTCTTTCTCACGTTGCCGGTATATTGACCGGCGAGGTAAGCTTTAGAATTAAAATTTTCAGCGTCCTTTTGTTCAGGATTTGGGTTAAGAATGCCTTTTTCGATAAGCATCATTTCATTAACCCGGTCTGTTCGCCATTCCGTATAATCATTTGCCTGGCTCCAGCTAACTCCTACTACTGGATAATCATCGTATGAAGGATGCCTGAAATAACTTTCAACGAAAGGTTCATTGAATGATAATTCTTCACGCCATACCAGAGAGTCAGGGACAGCATTGCGTGCTACTTTTGGATAAGAAGCATATACTCTGCTCAGCCAATAAACATATTCCCTGTAATCAATATTTGATACTTCCGTTTCGTCCATATAAAATGAAGAGACAGTCACTCTGCGTCCTTCATTATTCCATTGAAAGGGTACATCTTCTTCAGTCAATCCCATTACAAATGTCCCACCTTCTATAGGTACCAGATTAGGACCTGTAACCTGACCCTGATAGTTTAATTTTTCAAAACCACCCCATTTCTGGTCATTATATTTCCATCCTGTAGAACCCGATCTTTCTCCACCCTTTTTTGAGCATGAAGCAAGTAAAGACATACTAATAACTAAGACTAAAATTCTGTTCATTTTAAATATTCTTTTCAATATCAATTTGCTTGCAAAAAGACTGCCAAATATACGACAATTTACTCTTTCACTGCATTAAATGGAAATACGTTGTTAAAAATTGCTTAAGGTCAAATAATATTTACCTAAATAGTTGAAAGCAATCATTATAATCCAGGCCTTTCCTCCCATTTTGATCATCAAGATTGTATACTATACCGATTTCATGAGCTCCTCCTGATCTGTATGAAAGCCTTGAAATAGTAGCGTCATAGCTATACGATATTTTCATCTTCCCTGTGCGAAGGCCTACACTTATTATAGCCGCATCAGGATTGTGAGGAGTCAACCTTGCCCATACCCCGGCAAATAAGGACCCCAAACCAAAATATGCTCCCCCTAATAATTCAGTAAAATTGCTTTGATGAGTATACATAAAATTGGGGCTGATAAAAATGCTACTCCTGCCAGGTTTTCCATCGAAAATATTAATTTGACTCCCTCCATGGATAGTATATCTCAAAGGAAGACTATTGCTGGTATTATCGCTGATTTTTATAAACCTTGTGTCGGGATTATTTATATGATTTAAACTAATACCACCATAAAAATATGGACTGTAGATCATGGTCCCCATAGCTAAGTCAAGATATACTTTGCTGATCTGATCAGGTCTGAGTTCAAGACTTGGAATAGGACTACCACCGGGACCTACCTCTCCGTACAAAGGATCTAATTGATCAGGAAATAAAAGTTTGTCCCATCCAATACCAGCCTGTACACCTGCCAGTTCCATACCTGTTTTAATAAATGTATTCTTGCTAATCTGTAGCCTATATGAATACACTGCACCAAACTTAGTCGTTTTATAAAGTCCCCGGCCAGCATCATCTGTGAGTAGGGATATACCTACCCCACTGTTGTAATCTTCAAAAAACTGATCATACGATATAGCATATGTACGATATGCTTGGGCCAATCCCGGCCATTGATTTCGGTAATTAAGAGCGAACCTCGCCGATTGAGTATTGCCTGCGAAAGCAGGATTTAATAATAAGGGTGAACTATAAAACTGACTTAAAACAGGATCCTGTGCTGTAAGATGATTAATCGAAAAGATTAACAATATAAAAATCAATTTTTTCAATGTGCTTATAGTCCTCAACTATTAAAGATCGTTTTATTCAAATATAAATATAACGTTAACTTTGAAAATTCAAATGACAGGAAGGACAGCTATCGGGTATTTAACTTTTATTTTATTTTGCAGTTTTAGATCGGATCTGTTTATTCACTCCAGTTCCATTCACTTTACACCGATCATTGCTCCGTTAGCTGATGGTGATATTTACAAGATCAGTGTAAACCAGGCAGGGTTATATAAACTCGATTATAATTTTATAAAAAATGAACTTGGTTTCACAAACATTGATAATATCGATCCGAGAAATATTCAGATATGGAGTACCGGTGGAGGTATGTTAGATGAAACGGTAGCCGAAGGGAGTGAATACTCATTATTAGAATCATCCATATTCGTGGAGGGGGAATCCGATGGAAAATTTGATTCAAAAGATTTTATACTTTTTTATTCTGAAGGTCCAGATCACAGGTACTGGAATAAATCCGATGGAATGTATCTTATCAAAAAAAACCTGTATAGTCGTACAGCAAATTATTTTCTCAAGTTTTCTATATCTAAAGGTCAACGAATTGCTTCTATACCATTCAGCGCAGTTCCTGTTGCAGATACGATCAGTCAATATATCGATGTCCAGCATCTCGAAGATGAAAAAGTAAATTTATTAGCCGGCAGGACTGTTACATATGGATCCGGCAAACAGTGGTATGGTGATTATTTCAAGACCATACGTAAAAAAGATTATACTTCAAATTTCAACTTCCAGGGATTTGTGCCCGGATCCTCTTCATCCATAAAGATCGGTTTTGCTGCCAGATCAGATGAATTCACTAATGCGATCTTCTCCATCAATCAATCAAAAAATAACATTTATTTAAATCCAACCAACACCGGAGATGTAGAAGATGATATTGCAAGAGAAACTCAGATTGTATTTAAATTTACTCCAACTGCTGATCAAACGATTGTTCTCGACTATCCTGCCACTGTAAGCACCAGCGAAGGATGGCTTAATTTTATTACTTTAAATACCTGGAAAAAAATATCCGTGAGTAATGCGCCGCTGTTGATTTCTATCCCGGTAACGGATGAACAAACACATGCGATAAAAGTGTTGACAAATTCTTCCAACAATGAAATCTGGAATGTTACAAGTGGTATTCATCCGATTTCTCAAAGCAATAAATCTACGGCAGGCCAATCCCTGTTTTACCGGCAAGGAAATGACCTTGCAGAGCACTATATGATTTTTGACAAAACAAACAATATCCCCGCCCCAACAAAAGGAACAAAACTGGTCAATCAAAACCTGGCATCTATCCAAGGTCCTCAAGGAATAATTCTGTATCATGCAAGTTTTGAATCGGCTGCAAAAAAATTAGCTCAACATAGAATCCTCTTTTCAAATATTAATACTATTGCAATTCCAATAGATTTAGTTTTTAATGAATTCGGGGCAGGACAAGCCGATCCTACGACCATTAGAAATTTTGCACGCCAGCAATATTTAAATAACCCCCAGTTTAAATATCTCACTTTATTTGGCGATGGATCTTATGACTACCTGGGTAACAATAAAGAGGTAAAGAATGAAAACCTCATACCTGTTTATGAAACAGATGAATCTCTTTCTCCATTATTTGCATTTCCGGCCGATGATTATTTTGGATTGCTGGAAGATGGTGAAGGCAGTACTGCTTTGATTGGTAATCTTGATATCGCAATCGGAAGAATTCCGGTTCGTACCAAAGAGGAAGCTGAAACTGTGGTTACAAAAATAATTCAATATGACAGTAATACTTCCGGTAGTAATGATTGGAAATTGCGTTTAGCATTTTCCGCCGATGATGAAGATTACGATGCTCATTTCAATCAATCAGAAGAAATTTCTAAAACAGTAGAAACACATTTTCCTGAATTTAATATTCAAAAAATATATTTGGATGCCTTTAAACAAGAATCCGGCGCAGGTGGTGAAATCATCCCCGGTGCTACTCAAAGTTTGAATCAAAACATTTATCAGGGATTATTGGTATTTAATTATTTGGGGCATGGCGGTCATAAAGGTTTATCTCAGGAGGGACTGTTACGGCTTTCTGATGTGGAAAGCTGGTCCAACAAAGACCGATTACCTTTAGTGATCACCGCCACTTGTTCATTTGCTCCCTATGATGATCCCAATATAAACTCTACCGGTGAGGCTTTATTCAGAAGTCCCTATGGAGGAGCGATTGCATTATTAACTACGGTACGCAATGTTTATTCTTCGTCCAATCAAGTATTGACGCAAGCTGTATTTGATCAGTTGTTTAAAAAAGATGCGACAGGATTTCCAATAACTTTTGGTACCGTAATGCAACGGGCAAAAAACAATTTAGGTAACAATAGTTTCGATTTGACGAATGCCAGAAAATTTGCTTTACTGGGTGATCCTATGCAAAGACTGGCTTTACCGCGTCTAAAAGTAAATACCCTTTCTATTAATTCAAAAGCTATTAAGCCAAATCAACTGGATACCTTTAAATCACTTCAATTACTTACTGTTAAGGGGAGTGTTGAAAATGTAGTTGGACAAGTTCAAACTAATTTTAATGGAAATCTTAATCTCACGTTATTTGATAAAGTATCGGTCATCCATACGCTTGGTCAGAATTTGGGAAGTTCACGCCGTGCATTTCAGGTCAGGAACAGCATTTTATTTAAAGGAAATGCAGAAGTTGTCGATGGAATTTTTACTATTTCATTTGTGATACCGAAAGACATTGACTATGCCTATGGTCCTGCTAAGCTCAGTTATTTTGCAACCGGCACAGATAGCACACAAGCTTCTGGAGATTATGAAAATATTATTATTGGTGGTTCCGATGTAAACATTGTAGATAATAAAGGCCCGGATGTCAAATTATTCATAAATAATTTTCAATTCAGGGATGGAGGAGATACACATGGTAATCCGATCCTTTTAGTGGATTTATTCGATGACCATGGAATCAATGCATCCGGTAATAGTATTGGTCATGATTTAGTGGCGGTCTTAGATCATAACCAGCAATTTGTATTGAATAGTTTTTATGAATCCCGTCAGGGTGATTACAAAGCAGGATTAGTTCAATATCCCTTTACCAATCTTGCACCTGGTCTGCATCACCTTTATGTAAAAGCTTGGGATATTGCCAATAATTCGGGTGAAGGAGAAATCACTTTTACAGTAATAGATCCAAATAAAAAACCTAATATCATCAGTTTAAGTGCTTATCCAAATCCTGCACAAACAAAAGTAACGGTAGAACTTATTCATTCACTTACCACATTGATAAATGCCAACGTAAAATTTATGATTATTGATTATTTGGGGCGACGGATTGCGGAGTCTCAGTTGTTGTTGACACCAGCTCCTGTCACTCCTTTTACCTTTACTTTTCCTGCAGGGGCAGCGACAGGTATCTATTTTATAGAAGCTGAAATTTGGAATAATGGAAAAAAGATTGATTCAAAAGGAGTCAAAGTATTAAGAATACCTTAAGAATCCGTTTATAATAATTTGACTTTTAAAGCATTAAAGAGGTATTTGTATATTTGCGCGTCTAAAATTTTTTACCAAGATAAATAAATGAAAAATCTATTTTGTACCAACCTGATATTGATCCTATCTTGTTTTATATCTTCAAAGGTTAACGCTCAATGTGTATATGATCCGGGCTGTAAATGTAACCGGGATGCGATCACCGGTAATCAATGTATAAGTACTATAGTGACTGCCGTTCCATTTTTAAGAATTACACCCGATTCCAGAGCTGGAGGTATGGGTGATGCAGGAATTGCAGTTGAACCGACAGCTGCATCAATTGCCAGTAATGCATCCTTATTAGCCTTTGCTACAAAACCAAAATCAATCTCTACTACCTATTCTCCCTGGTTAAGAGCCTTAGGCCTTACCGATGTTTATATGGCATATGTAGCTGGATATTCAAAAATAGGCGACCTACAGGCAATAGGCGGAAGCTTGCGCTATTTTTCCCTGGGCAATATTGATTATACCGATGAAAACGGTCAGCCATTAGGATCCGGCAGACCAAATGAAATTGAATTAACTGGAGCCTATGCCCGAAAATTGAGTGAAGAATTGTCTGCTGCAGTAAGTCTTAAGTTTATTTATTCATTCCTTGCCAGTGATTTGAATGTAGGAGGAAATGATATCAAACCCGGTATAGCAGGAGCTACTGATATTAGTTTTAGTTACAGGCATCCTGTAGGAGATAATATGTTCACTGCCGGTCTGGCATTTACAAATCTGGGTACTAAAATTTCTTATACAAAAGCGTCTTCCGAATACATTCCCGCCAATATTGGAATTGGTGTTGGTTATACCTGGAATTTTGACGAATACAATCAATTAACATTAACTGGTGAAATAAATAAATTAATGGTACCGTCTCCTTATGTACCTACGGATCCAAAATATGATGTAAGCCCCAAGGATGGCATTCCCGATTACCGACAGTACAATGTAGTTTCGTCGTGGTTTAAATCATTTGGAGACGCGCCAGATGGATTTAAAGAAGAATTACGGGAACTTACTTATTCTTTAGGTATGGAGTATTGGTACAATAAACAGTTTGCTTTAAGGGCTGGTTATTTTAGAGAAAATCCATATAAAGGAAATCGTCAATATCTTACCCTGGGAATGGGAGTCAGGTACAATGTATTTGGAATGAATCTTTCGTACCTGGTACCGACGTCACAGTCTTTAGTAAACAGAGATCCATTGGCCAATACACTCCGTTTTTCCCTGATATTTGATTTTGGAGCAAGCGAAAATCCTTAGATCAAAGGACATCGATTTATTTCTGCATTGCTAATCTCATAGTCTCGCCAATATCCGCCGGTGACTTGACTACATGTATTCCACACTCAAGCATGATACTCATTTTTGCTTCGGCAGTATCACTTGCTCCTCCAATGATAGCCCCGGCGTGACCCATTTTACGGCCTTTGGGGGCAGTCTGTCCGGCAATAAAACCTATGACTGGTTTTGTTCCATATTGTTTAATCCAATATGATGCATCTGCTTCCATACCTCCACCAATTTCGCCAATCATAATGATGCCTTCAGTCTCCGGGTCATTCATCAATAGTTTTACTGCTTCCATGGTGGTAGTGCCTATGATCGGGTCTCCTCCTATTCCAATACAGGTTGATTGTCCCATACCTGCCTTTGTAACCTGATCAACGGCTTCATAGGTGAGTGTACCAGATCTTGATACGATACCAATATGGCCTTTTTTATGAATAAATCCCGGCATGATACCGACTTTAGCTTCACCGGGCGTGATTACTCCCGGGCAATTAGGGCCTATCAGCGTACACGGAAAGTCTTTGATATATTCTTTTACTTTGACCATATCCTGAACTGGAATGCCTTCTGTGATACACACAATGACTCCAATACCTGCAGATGCGCTTTCCATAATAGCGTCAGCAGCAAAAGCCGGTGGAACAAATATGATGGCTACGTTAGCACCTTCTAGATTGACCGCATCCACTACATTATTAAATACAGGTCTGTCTAAATGTTTTTGTCCACCTTTACCGGGAGTCACTCCTCCTATAACAGTAGTTCCATATTCAATCATCTGAGTCGCATGGAAAGTACCTTCTTTACCGGTAAATCCCTGGACGACGACTCTGCTTGCTTTATTTACTAATACACTCATTGATCCTTTTTTATTGATTCCTCAAAGATGAACACATCTTCGTTGTCTTTATGCATATAATATTTTTCCCGGGCATACTTCTCTTTGTTCTGATCCAGATCGAGTTTATCTTTTTTAGCATCCTGGATCAGGGTAGCCAGGTTTTTCTTTTCTTTTTCTAATCTATATATGGATTGAGATAACTGATACTGATTGATCCATTTATTTTTATCAAAAAAAATCATCCAGATGAAAAATGCAAATCCCGTGATTACAAATTTATTGATGAAGTTTTCAGGAACGATTTTTTCCAATTGAGATTTCACCAAAGTCCAGATTGCCATAACGTTTAGTTTGTAATATGAGCCATAAATATATTACAAAAAATCGTTATATTATCATAAAAGCTTTACCTGGATAGACCGCAGATTCTCCAAGTTCTTCCTCAATCCTCAACAATTGATTGTATTTAGCAACCCGGTCTGATCTTGAACCTGACCCTGTTTTGATTTGTCCTGTATTTAATGCCACCGCTAAATCGGCTATGAAAGTATCTTCTGTCTCACCCGATCGGTGACTGATGATACTGGTATAGGCATTTCGGTTGGCTAATTGAACAGCATCAATAGTTTCAGATAAAGTGCCGATCTGATTTACCTTAATTAAAATGGAATTGGCTGCATCAGTATCAATTCCTTTTTGCAACCGGTCCGTATTAGTCACAAATAAATCATCTCCTACAATCTGTACTTTACTTCCCAATTCTTTAGTCATATTTGACCATCCGGACCAATCATCTTCATGCAGGCCGTCTTCAATCGATAAGATCGGGTATTTATTACACCAGTCTTTCCAAAAGGCAATCATGCCATTCGAATCGAATTCTCTTTTGTCTGATTTTTTGAATACATAGAGTTGTTTTGCTTCATCCCACAATTCCGAAGTAGCTGCATCCATAGCTATCGCAATATCTTCACCGGGTTTGTATCCGGCTTTTTTTATTGCTTCAAGGACTATTTCAATTGCTTCTTCATTAGAGCTGATATTTGGAGCAAATCCACCTTCATCTCCTACGTTAGTACTATAACCTTTTGATTTCAATACGGACTTGAGTGTATGGAATACTTCTACACCCATCCTCAATGCTTCAGAAAAGAAATCAGCACCAATCGGAATAATCATGAATTCCTGGAAATCAATTTTATTATCAGCATGAGCACCACCGTTCAGGATGTTCATGAGGGGCACCGGCATCACATGAGCATTCACTCCACCGAGATACCGGTATAAAGGTTGTTTACTTTCAAGCGATGCCGCTTTAGCTGCAGCCAGCGAAACTCCAAGTGTCGCATTGGCGCCCAGTTTTGATTTGTTGAAAGTTCCATCCAATTCAATCAATAACTGATCTATATATTTTTGATCAAATACATCTACACCTATAAGTTCTTCACGAATAAGTTCTTCCACATTCTGGCAGGCTTTAAGCACTCCTTTTCCTCCGTAACGGTCTTTGTTACCATCTCTGAGTTCGACCGCTTCATGTTTGCCGGTGGAAGCTCCTGAGGGTACAGCTGCTCTGCCGACGATCCCTTTTTCAGTTTCTAATTCTACTTCTACGGTTGGATTACCTCTGGAGTCCAGGATTTCCCTTGATCGAATATCTACTATAACACTCATAAAATAATTTTAAGCTGATTTGTATTTATTTAATTCCCCAATAAACTGGTCAAAGAGGTAATGAGCATCATGTGGTCCGGGAGATGCTTCAGGATGATATTGTACAGAAAATGCAGGCTGACCTTTCACCCTTATTCCTTCTATGGTATCGTCGTTGAGATTAATATGTGTGATTTCTATTTGGTCTTTTTTGTTCCTTAGTGCCTGAGGATCTACGCAGAAACCATGGTTTTGAGAAGTGATTTCACATTTTCCAGTCTCTAAATTTTTTACCGGGTGGTTAATGCCCCGGTGACCGTGATGCATTTTAAAAGTAGGGATATCCATGGCTAAAGCTAAAATCTGATGGCCAAGACAGATCCCAAATAATGGCTTCCTGGTTTTTAATACCTCGGATACTGTATTAATTGCATAGTCCATCGCGGCAGGATCTCCGGGACCGTTGGATAAAAAATATCCATCTGCATCCCAAGCCAGCACTTGCTCCGAAGGAGTAGTAGCAGGGAAAATATGCAGATAACAATCCCGGGCTACCAGGTGATTCAGGATATTCCGTTTCGTTCCAAAATCCATAACTGCTACTTTATATTTTGCAGCAGAGTCTCCAAGAAAATATTCTTCACTGGTACTGACTTTACTTGCAAGCTCGAGGCCATCCATATCCGGAGTTTCGGATAGTTTCTGTTTCAAAACCTGCATGTCAAATATCTCTGACGATATGATTGCATTCATAGCGCCTTTATCCCGGATATGTCTCACCAATTCCCGGGTATCTAAGGAGTGAATTCCTATCAGTTTTTCTTTAATAAAATAATCATGGATTGCCCAATCTGCCTTTGACCGCGAATACTCGTTAGTAAAGTTTTTACAGATAAAACCGGCAATTTTAATGGAAGATGATTCTGTTTCGGTTGCCTTCGTTCCGTAATTACCAATATGGACGTTGGTAGCAATTAAGATCTGACCATAATAAGAAGGATCGGTAAAAACTTCCTGGTATCCTGTCATGCCGGTATTAAAACATAATTCTCCGGTAGTAGTGCCTTTGTATCCGATAGCTTCTCCGTGAAAAAATGTACCATCTTGAAGAAGTAAAACTGCAGGAGCTGTCCTGGATGCTGCCTCTGACATTCTTAGCCTTTTAAATTAAATTGGTCACAAATATAGAATTTTAATGCAGGTGTAACGGACCTCATTTTTTCTAAAATTCTATAAAAATCATAGTTTCTTGTATAGTTCAATATTCTTAAAAACAAAAAAGGGAAACCAACGTTTCCCCTTTTTATGTATAACCTATATTTCAGAATGAAATTATTCTTCTTTATTTGAAGTATCAGAAGCTTCGGGCGCATCGGAAGCAGCTTTAGTTTTCTTACTGGTACTACGTCTGGTTTTTTTCTTTTTCTCTGTAGAGACTGCGGCAGCAGGTTTTGTACCACTGGTATAGACTTCATTGAAATCAACAAATTCTATTAATGCCATTTCAGCTGCATCACCACTTCTCCATCCTGTCTTGATAACTCTGAGATAACCACCGGGGCGGGTTGCAATTTTGGGAGCAATCACAGCAAACAATTCCTTTAAAGCATCTTTGCTCTGAAGATAACTGAAGATCACTCTGCGTGAATGCGTCGTGTTGTCCTTTGACTTGGTAATCAAGGGTTCTATAAACTTCCTCAGTTCTCTTGCTTTTGCCAGCGTGGTATTGATTCTCTTGTGCTCTATCAAAGAGCCAGCGAGATTCTTGAGTAATGCATTTCGATGACCTATCTTCCGGCCAAGGTGGTTTATCTTATTACCATGTCTCATGATTAGAAAATTTGTTGATCCTCGCCACAGTGGAGCTAATTTGCATTGCTCATTACACTAATTGGCAAAATCTATTTGATTAAAAATTTAGTTTATTCTTCGTCTAATTTATATTTGGAAAGATCCATTCCAAAACTCAGTCCTTTGGTAGCTAATAATTCTTCGATTTCCACCAAAGATTTTTTTCCAAAATTTCTGAATTTCAACAATTCATGGGTATCGTATTTTACCATTTCGCCCAGTGAATTTATTTTAGCTGCTTTGAGACAATTGTATGCTCTTACAGAAAGATCCAGATCCTCTAAAGAAGTTTTCAACAGTTTGCGCATGTGCAGGATGTGCTCATCCACGATAGCGTCTTCTTTCCTTGCCGAATCATT
Organism: Saprospiraceae bacterium; assembly: GCA_040007895.1. Lineage (GTDB taxonomy): Bacteria > Bacteroidota > Bacteroidia > Chitinophagales > Saprospiraceae > JADJLQ01. The sequence goes on from JBDTUE010000021.1 coordinate 18,911, forward strand.
GAAGGTGATATTTTCATCCGTAATCAGCATCAGGTGCTGAATCATAATACGGGAAGCTTCTTTGATGGCTTCTTCCGGGTGGATTGTTCCATCCGTTTTTAATTCGATGGTTAATTTTTCGTAATCCGTCCGCTGACCTACCCGTGTATTAGAGATAGAATAGGCCACATTACGGATAGGGGTATAAATCGCATCTAATGGAATCAAACCAATAGGTGCGTCTTTAGGATATACATCATCTGCAGGTACATAACCTCGACCTTTAGTGATTTTCAATTCAATTTCAAGGTTTACAAAAGGCTCCATTCTGCAGATCAGAAGATCAGGATTCATCACTTTGTATACATTGGTAAATTTTTCAATGTCTCCGGCTCTGAATTCATCTTTTCTATTAATGGTAAGATAGATGGTTTCTTCTCCGCTTTCTTCGAGATTATTTACTTTCTTTAATCGCACTTGTTTCAGGTTTAAGATGATATCGACGATATCTTCCACAACACCTTTTATGGTAGAAAACTCATGATCTACCCCTGCGATTCTGATTCCGGAAATAGCATGGCCTTCCAGAGAAGATAATAAAATTCTCCTTAAAGAATTGCCGATGGTCTGACCAAATCCTGGTTCGAGTGGCTTAAACTCAAACACACCATCGAAATCATTTGCTTTTTGCAGTATGATCTTCTCCGGTTTTTGGAAATTTAATATATTCATAGTTTTTACGACTTAGCTGCTTGATTAAAAAATATAATACCGTTATCCAGGAGAGTATCCTGTTATTATTTAGAATATAATTCCACGATCAATTGTTCATTGATTCTTTCTGGAATCATATCTCTCTGTGGGTAAACCAAAAATTTACCTTCTAATCTTGCCGGGTTCCATTCCAACCAGGGTGATTTCCGGATATCTGATTTTCCCTGGACCTGATTTTGAATATGTTCAAGGTTAGCGGATTTACCTCTTACGGCAACGACACTACCTGGTTTTAATAAAGCGGAAGGTATGTTTACGATTTTCCCATCAATGGCAATATGTTTATGAGATACTAATTGCCTGGCTGCTCTCCGGGTAGGTGCTATCCCAAGTCGATATACTGTATTATCTAAGCGGGATTCCAGTAACTGTAATAATACTGTTCCTGTCACACCATGTTTACGGGTAGCCAATTCAAATGTTTTTCTGAATTGTCTTTCGAGTAAACCATAGGTATGTTTAGCTTTTTGTTTTTCCTTTAACTGAACAGCGTAGTCGGATTTTTGTTTTTTCTTTCTTGATTGTCCGTGCTGTCCTGGTGGATATTTTTTCTTGTCGAACGACTTGTCGTGACCAAAAATGGGTTCACCAAAAGTCCTTGCAATCTTGGTAACGGGTCCTGTATATCTTGCCATAAATTAATTAAATCATTTAGATTGATGAGAATATATGATTATACCCTTCGTTTTTTAGGAGGACGACAACCATTATGAGGTATCGGGGTAGTATCCGTAATGGTAATTACTTTAATACCGACATCATTAATGCCGCGGATAGCTGCTTCCCGACCATTTCCAGGTCCTTTTACAAAAACATCAGCAGATCGTACTCCGGCTTCATGCGCTAAGGTAGCAGCATGAGATGCTGTTTTTTGCGCAGCAAAAGGAGTATTCTTTTTAGATCCTCTAAAGCCTTCTCTTCCGGAAGAAGACCAGGAAACTACTTGCCCTTGTCTGTTAGTAATAGTAACTATTACATTATTGAAACTTGCCAGGATATAAGCTATACCCTCGGATTCAACATTTACTTTTCTTTTCTTAGCTTTTTTTACAGTCGACATGATAATCTCTGGTTATCTATTATTTAGTAACTTTTTTCTTGTTGGCGACTGTCTTACGTTTTCCTTTACGGGTACGTGAGTTAGTCTGTGTATTCTGACCGCGTAATGGCAATCCTTTACGATGGCGAATACCTCTGTAACAACCTATATCCATTAATCTTTTGATATTCATCTGGACTTCGGAGCGAAGCATACCTTCCACTTTGTAATCATCCTGAATGATCTTGGTAATTTTATGAACGTGTTCATCTGTCCAATCTGTAATTTTCATATCCGGATCTATACCTGCCTGAGCAAGAATAGCCATAGATGAAGAAGTACCAATACCAAAAATATATGTAAGACCAATAAAGCCTTTTTTATTTTTAGGAAGATCTATACCTGAGATACGTGCCATATCAAATTGTTATTTAACCTTGTCTTTGTTTGAATTTTGGATTTTTCTTGTTGATCACATACAGTTTGCCCTTGCGGCGAACAATTTTGCAATCAGCCGATCGTTTTTTTATTGAGGTCCTGACTTTCATGTTTATTAGAAATTTACTTATATCTATAAATTATCCGGCCTCTTGACAGATCATAAGGAGACATTTCAACGGCTACTTTATCTCCGGGCAATAGTCGAATGTAATGCATTCTCATTTTGCCGGAAATGGTAGCCAAAATCACGTGATCATTCTCAAGATGGACCCTGAACATCGCATTGGAAAGCGCTTCTTCAATTATCCCATCCTGTTTGATCAAGTCCTCCTTAGGCATTCCATTAAAATTTCGGACTGCAAATATCTAAATTTTTAGCGAAATCTCGCTTAAATCTTTATTATTTTTAATTGCTGCTTCGATTACACCATGATCAGTGAGTATTTCCGCAGTGTTTTTCCGGATCGCTACCGTATGTTCATAGTGAGCACTTTGCTGACCATCCTTCGACACAATCGTCCAACGATCCGACAGGGTTTTTATCTGCCGGGTTCCCTTATTGACCATGGGCTCGATAGCCAGTATCATCCCTTCCTTCAGTATAATCCCATTCCCCCTCTTTCCATAATTACCTACATCCGGGGCCTCGTGTAAATCTTTTCCAATGCCGTGACCTACCAATTCTCTCACTACACCATATTGTTTTTCTTTTTCAATGTAATACTGGATAGCATGACCTATATCCCCTAACCTGTTGCCCTGGAAAGCCTGTGCAATACCCAGGTATAAAGAGTTCTTAGTAGCCACACATAGTTCCATGCACCCAGGCAAAGGAGCTCCCAGGATCACTGTGTAAGCCACGTCACCGTGATAGCCATTGAGATATGCTCCGCAATCCAGAGATATGACATCCCCTTCTTTAAAGGGCTGATTAGTAGGAATTCCATGTACGACGGCTTCATTGACTGAAATGCATAAGGAAGTCGGAAACTTTGGGTCCCCGTATCCCTTAAAAGAAGGATGTCCTCCTTTTGATCGTATATAATCTTCTGCAATCTGGTCGGCTTCAACGCCTGTAGATCCTGATTTTATGTATTTAACCGCTTCTGCAATAGCTTCGCAGGCTACTAAACAGCTTATACGTATAAGATCAATCTCCTCTTGTGTACGAATATTGACCTTACCCTGAGCCATGTTTTCGATTTCTCCTGGATGGGCGAGGTTTAATTACCAGCACCTATTGGTGCCAAACCACTGCCGGTGCGTCCTTTGATATTACCCGATTTTACCAAACCATCGTATTTTCTCATTAGGAGGTAACTTTCTATTTGCTGCAGGGTATCTAATGCAACACCTACAAGAATCAAAATAGTGGATCCTCCGAAAAAAGCTCCGAATTGATTGTTTATACCAAATGCTCTGGCCAATCCCGGAGTAATCGCAAGAATACCAAGCATAACAGCTCCGGGCAATGTGATTTTAGATGTAATCGTATCAATAAATTCTGCGGTCGGAGAGCCGGGTTTTACACCGGGAATGAACGCATTTTGTCTCTTTAAATATTCAGAATACTGGTTACTATTTACGATCAAGGCAACGTATACATAGGTAAACACTATGACCAGTACAAAATAGATCAGATTATAAGGAACAGAAGTAAAATCATTTAAAGCCCTTACAAAGCCCGAAGAGGAAGTGGCATTACCAGATAAGGATTGAATCACAAAACCCGGTAAAAACATAATTGCCTGTGCAAAGATGATAGGCATTACACCTGCAGCATTGAGTTTGATAGGAAGATAATCTCTATTTCCACTAACTGGCAATCCAGTACGGCCAACCATACGTTTAGCAAATTGAATTGGAATCTTCCTTACTCCCTGCACTAAAAGTATAGCACCAAATACTACGACGATCAATGCTGCTAATTCCAAGATCAGCATAAATGTGCCTCCTGAACTGAATCTTCCTTCCACCTCAGCAATTAATGCATTTGGCAGTCTCGCCAGGATCCCGATCATGATCAATAAGGAAACTCCATTCCCAATACCTTTATCGGTAATTCTTTCTCCTAACCACATCGCTGTTACTGTACCGGTTGCTAACAAGATGGAATTAACAAAATAAAACACACCACGTGGCACTGTAGGATCGATGGCATTAGAAGCATTCAAATAAGCGAGGTACGTACCACCCTGCAATAAGGTGATCACCACAGTAAGAATACGGGTGATTTGATTTAGTTTTTTGCGACCGGATTCACCTTCGTGTTGTTGTAATCTCTGAAAATAAGGTAAAGCAAAACCTAATAATTGAACCACGATAGATGCTGTGATATACGGCATAATACCCAATGCAAAAATGGAAGCGTTATTAAAAGCCCCTCCGGTATAAATATTTACTAAGTTTAATAAGTCATTTGCTCCGCGTCCGCTGGCAGCAGCTTTCAACTGGCTGGCGATGACCCCGGGCATTACTATATAAGATCCGAATCGAAAAACAGCTAACACAATCAATGTAAAAAGAATGCGCTTGCGTAATTCTTCTATTTTCCAGATATTTTTTAAAGTCTGTATTAAACTATTCATCGAATATCGAAATTAAATGATTGTGATCGAACCGCCTTTCTCCTCTATCAGTTTTTTTGCAGAAGCTGAAAATCCATGAGCAGTGATATGAAGGGCAGCCGTTAATTCACCACGACCCAATATTTTTACTTTTTGTCCCGGGTTAATAATTTTCTCCTGCAATAACCAATTAATATCGATACTGCTTAAGCCAGTTTTGGTAGCATAATTCTGCAGTTGATCAAGATTAAGAACTTCATATTCCTGTCTCGCAGGATTGCGGAAGCCAATTTTTGGTAACCGCATTTGCAAAGGCATCTGACCACCTTCAAAATTGCGTTTTGCTTTATACCCTGAACGGGCTTTATGGCCCTTATGTCCTCTTCCGGCAGTTCCTCCTGAACCGGTAGCAGAACCTCTACCTCGTCTAAAATTATTTTTAGTGGAGCCTGCAGCGGGTTTTAGATTGCTTAATTCCATGATCTCTTCGTATTAATATTTGAATTAAATATGTACCACTGATACCAAATGGGGTACTTTTTTCAACATTCCATCAATCTGAGGAGTGAGCTCATGCTCAACACTATCTCTTAATCCTCTAAGGCCAAGAGCTTTGATGGTATTTTTCTGGCGTTCTGTTTTTTCAATAACGCTTTTTATTTGTGTGACTTTTACTTTTGACATAATCTCAGATAGATTAACCGTTAAAAACTTTACTCAATTGAATTTTGCGCTGAGAGGCGATTTCCTGAGGAGACCTCATTTTAGATAATGCATCCAACGTTGCTTTAATTACATTGTGTGGGTTGGAAGATCCCAATGATTTACCTAATACATTATGAACACCAGCCATATCCAGCACAGCACGCATAGCTCCACCAGCGATAACTCCCGTACCTTCTGATGCGGGTTTTATTAATACTCTTCCTGCACCATATTTGCCGGATTGAATGTGCGGAATGGTTCCTTTGTGAATATTGACACGAATAAGGTTTTTCTTAGCATCATCCACCGCTTTTGCAATAGATTCCTGAACATCACGGGCTTTACCCAGGCCATGTCCTACTACACCATTGCCATCACCAACCACTACGATAGCTGCAAAGCTGAACGTACGTCCGCCTTTAGTCACTTTAGCTACTCGGTTGAGTGCTACCATTTTTTCCTTTAATTCTGCCTCAGTAGGCTTTACTCTCCGGACTATTCTTTTTGCCATATTTCTAAAAAATAAGATCTGTTAGATTTAAAATTTCAAGCCGCCTTCGCGAGCTCCATCTGCCAATGATTTGATACGACCATGATATAAATTACCACCGCGATCAAAAACTACCTGTTCAATGTTTAAAGCTTTTGCTTTTTCAGCGATCAACGTACCTACAGATTTTGCCTGTAAAATTTTATTTACTGTTTTATCGACTGTATCTACGTGAGACGATGAAGAAGCCAGGGTGACACCTTTACTATCATCGATCAATTGACAATAAATCGCCTTGTTACTCCTAAATACCGCCAATCTCGGGCGACCCGCAACTCCCTGAATCTTTTTGCGGATACGGAATCTGATTTTGTCTTTATGAGTTGTTTTAGTTGCTTTCATCTCTGCCTAAATTATCAATTAATTATTATTTTGCTTTACCAGCTGCTTTACCAGCTTTGCGACGCAAAATTTCATTTGAATATTTAATACCTTTTCCCTTGTACGGTTCAGGTTTTCTGAACGTCCTTAGTTTTGCACTGATCTGACCTACCAATTGTTTGTCCATTCCGGATAATTTAATCACAGGAGCCTTACCTTTTTCAGTAAGCGTTTCTACTTTGATTTCATCCGCTACGTACATCATGATAGGATGAGAGTGACCTACTCCTATTTCCAAAAGATTACCTGTATTGGTCGCTCTGTAACCTACTCCCACTACTTCCATATCTCTTTTGAAACCTTCATTAACCCCTTTCACTAAATTGGCTAAAATAGCTCTGGTCGTACCATGTAGAGCCTTATGTCTTTTTTGATCAGAAGGTCTTGATACCACCAGGGTTCCATTGTCAAGAGTGATCTTCATATCGTGATCCACTTCCTGCACCATAGTACCCTTGGGACCTTTTACTGTCACCCGGTTCTTATCTATCTTGACGTCGACCCCTTTTGGCAGGGTAATCGGTAATTTTCCAATACGTGACATTCAATGTATAGTTTAAATAAGTTTATTAAAAAATGTAACACAGCACTTCTCCACCTACATTCTGTGCTCTTGCTTGTTTATCCGTAAGGATTCCTTTATTCGTTGAAACGATAGCTATACCTAATCCAGAACCTACTCTCGGGATATCAGTAGCGCCTTTGTATTTCCTAAGACCTGGACGTGATGCACGTTCCAATTTTTGAATAATTGGTTGACGGGTCATGACATCATATTTCAAAGCAATAAGAATCTTTTCAAATTCGCCTTCTTTGGTATCAAATTTATATTTCAGGATATATCCATTGTCATATAGGATCTCGGTAATCCGTTTTTTCAATCCGGATGCGGGAATTTCAACCATTCGATGACCAGCTGACTGAGCATTTCTGATCCGGGTCAAGTAATCTCCTATTGTATCTGTAACTGCCATACTACTGTCAAGATTTAATAATTCTAAAATTTTATATTACCAACTAGCTTTTGTCACACCAGGGATTTTACCATTCAGCGCCATATCTCTGAATGCCACCCTTGAGATACCAAATTTTCTCATATATCCCCTTGGTCTGCCAGACAATTGGCATCTGTTTTTAGACCGAACGGGTGAAGCATTTTTAGGCAGTTTATCCAATGCTTCGTAGTCACCAGCAGCCTTTAATTTAGCTCTGATATCCGCATATTTAGCGATCAATACTTCACGCTTTTTCTGCCTTGCGATTACTGATTTTTTAGCCATGACTGCTAATTAATTTTTTTGATTTTTAAATGGAAAGCCTAAACTCGATAATAATGCATGTGCTTCCTGATCAGTTTTAGCTGTAGTAATGATAGAAATATCCATTCCAGCAATTTTACTGATTTTATCGAGGTCAATCTCCGGGAAAATTATTTGTTCTGTGATCCCCAGTGTGTAATTACCACGGCCATCAAAACTTTTATCATTGATCCCTCTGAAGTCACGAACCCTGGGAAGTGCTACAGAGATCAGACGATCCAGAAATTCATACATCCGCTCAGCCCGAAGAGTAACCCGTGCTCCGATAGCCATATTCTCTCTTAATTTAAAGTTAGAGATAGCTTTTTTAGATTTAGTAGGAACCGCTTTCTGACCGGTGATCTGTGTGATTTCACCAACAGCAATATCAACTGTTTTTCTGTCCTGAGTAGCTTCTCCCACACCCTGGTTGATACATATTTTCACCAATCGGGGCACTTGCATGATTGTTGTATACTTAAACTGATCAGTCAGTTTCGGAATCACTGTTTCAGTATAAAATTGTTTTAATCTAGGAGTATATTTCATAATCAATATCACTTAATGGTTTGACCTGATTTTTTTGCGTATCGAACTGATTTGCCACCTTCCATTCTTCTTCCTACCCGGGTAGGTTCACCCGATTTAGGATCTATCAGTTTCAATTTAGAAATATGAATGGCAGCCGGAATATCTTTGATTCCACCTGGGTTATTATTTGTAGGCTTGGTGTGTCTTTTCACCAGGTTGATATCAGTAACCACAGCCTTCAAAGATTCTTTAATTACCTTTTGAACTTCGCCTTTTTTGCCTTTTTCATCTCCGGCAATTACCATCACCTGATCGCCTTTTTTGATATTCAGCTTAGGGGTGAATCGTTTGGTTGATATTTTGTGTTTGGTTATCATTTGGATTTCCTTTGTATCATTAATTATTAAAGCACTTCTGGTGCCAAAGACACTATTCTCATATAATTCTTATCTCTTAACTCGCGGGCAACCGGCCCGAAAATTCTGGTTCCTCTCGGTTCGTCTGCATTGGTTAATAATACCACTGCATTATCATCAAACCTGATATAAGAACCGTCTTTACGATGAATCGGGTGTGATGTTCTTACAATAACTGCTTTAGATACAGTACCTTTTTTAATACCACCGTTTGGAGTAGCGTCTTTTACCGTGACTACGATTACATCGCCCACACCGGCATACCGTCTACGTGTACTGCCCAGCACTCTTATACACTGCACGATCTTAGCACCGCTATTATCTGCAACATTCAATTTTGATTCTGTCTGTATCATTGTATGCCTATTCTTTTAAGAAATAGAATATTTAATTTTAATAAAGTATTATTTAGCCCGCTCAATAATCTCCACCAGTCTCCAGCATTTATTCTTGCTCAATGGACGGGTCTCCATAATTTTTACTAAATCCCCTGGATTACACTCATTCTTTTCATCATGTGCAGTATACTTTGTGGTTTTGTGCAGAAACTTTCCATATTTAGGATGTTTTACTTTCCTGTCAATAGAAATCGTAATGGTCTTCTGCATTTTATTGCTTGTCACTACACCAACCCGCACTTTGCGCTTTGCTCTTGGGGTAGTTTCTGCAGCTTTGCCCGCTTCTGAATTTTGCTCCATAATGAATTGAAGTTTATATCGTTTCTTTATATTCTTTGATTAGAATTTTATTTTTTTCTCCTGGCCCGGATTTTACTTCGTTTTGCCAACTGTGGTTCAGTCAACACTTTAATATCCCTGCTTCTTTCTTCCGTTTTCAGACGGGCGATTTTTTTTCTCATTGCTTTTAAATGAGATGGTTTATCGAGTCCTTTTACAGAATGGGTGAATCTCGATTTCTGTAATTCCATCCTGGTTTCTATCAATGTATTCGTAATGTCTAACGCAGACATTGAAGCGATCTCCTGATTTTTTTTATTAGCCATGACTGCGAAATTTTATAGGTCGTGTCTTACGACAATTTTAGTTTTGATCGGTAATTTTTGAGCTGCCATGTTTAAGGCTTTAGTGGCTGCTTCTAATGTAGTGCCTTCCATTTCGAAAAGGATTCGACCAGGTTGAACCAATGCCACGAAATATTCAACTGCTCCTTTACCTTTACCCATACGAACCTCTGCAGGTTTATGAGTAATTGGTTTATCCGGAAAAATTCGAATCCAAACCTGTCCTTCACGCTTGATTTCGCGCGTCATAGCAATTCGAGCTGCTTCTAACTGCCTGTTGGTTATACGACCTAACTCCATGGATTTCAATCCAAAAGAACCAAATGAAAGTAAACTTCCTTTGGTGGCAATCCCTCTATTCCTGCCCTTCTGTTGCTTTCGATATTTCTGTCTTTTTGGCTGTAACATGACTTATTTTTGAAAAAAGTTTGGCAAAGGTAACTTGTTTAATTCAATTACTCTGCGTTATTTCATCTTCCTCTACCTCCACGATCGCCTCCTCTGTCTCCACCGCGATCACCACCTCTGGATCGATTATCGCCTCCGCGATTATTTCCACCCGGACGTCTACGGCCACCACGATCATCTCTGCGATCATTTCCCTGACCTCCCTGATTGTCTTTTTTAACAAATCCGATATTTGGAGAAAGATCCCGCTTAGTCAAAACCTCACCTTTGCAAATCCAGGTTTTGATACCAATTTTACCATATACTGTTTGAGCTTCTGCCAATGCATAGTCTATATCAGCACGGAAAGTATGCAGTGGAGTTCTGCCTTCTTTAAATTCTTCTGATCTTGACATTTCCGCTCCATTCAACCGACCTGAAATTCTTACTTTGATACCTTCGGCTCCTGCCCTCATCGTCGATTGGATGCTGGATTTAATAGCTCTTCTATAATTAATACGTGATTCGATTTGCTTTGCTATAGATTCACCAACAATAGTTGCTTCTAATTCCGGTTTGCGTATTTCCATGATATTAATCTGGACATCGCTACCGGCAAGTTTTTTTAATTCTTCACGAATTTTATCCACTTCTGTACCACCTTTACCAATGATGATACCGGGACGAGACGTATGAATAGTAATGGTAATTCTTTTAAGTGTTCGTTCAATGACTACTTTGGCTATTCCACCCTTTTCGATACGTGCAAAAAGGTATTTTCTGATTTGCTCATCTTCGACTACTTTTTTAGCCATACCTTTTCCGCCGAACCAATTAGAATCCCATCCTCTGATGATTCCTAGTCGATTACCTATTGGATTTGCTTTCTGACCCATGCAATTTTTATTATTGTTGGTTTAAAGATTATTGTTGTTCTGCTGGTTGTGCTTCACTTGGAAGTGGTACCGAATTGGATACGATCAAGGTAAGATGATTGGATCTTTTTCTGATTCGATGAGCCCTACCGTGAGGAGCGGGTTGGAATCTTTTGAGTACTGGTCCACCACCTACATAAGCTTTACTAACTACCAGGTTAAAAGAATCCGTATTGCCGGACTGATCACTTTTGACTTCCCAATTGGCAACCGCAGAGATCAGGGCTTTTTCAACCCAGTATGCTGAATCCTTTTTAGTGAACTTCAGAATATTGAGTGCATCTACCACTTTTTTACCTCTGATATTATCCACGACCAGCCGGATTTTTCTTGCTGATCCATGTCCGTTTCTCAAATGAGCTACTGCTTCCATGTTATCTTAATTTATCTGAATAATTGAACAAAATTATTTCGCATCATCTTTTCTGTTACCAGAGTGTCCTCTGAACGTACGCGTAGGAGAAAACTCACCCAGTTTATGACCTACCATATTTTCAGTAACATATACCGGGATAAACGTCTTGCCATTATGAACAGCTAGTGTTTCACCAACCATTTCGGGTATGATCATCGAAGCTCTGGACCATGTTTTGATCACTGTTTTCTTATTTGCTGTTTTATTCGCTGCTACTTTGGAAAGTAGTTTATGAAAAACATAAGGTCCCTTTTTTATTGATCTAGCCATTGTAATCTATTTTATAGCTCTTAATTTTTCTTAGCATTTCTATGTGAAATGATCAGCTTTTGTGACTGTTTGGTTTTACTCCTTGTCTTTGCGCCTTTTGCTTTAACCGAAGTCCTTGATCTCGGATGTCCTCCTGAAGCACGACCTTCTCCACCTCCCATCGGGTGATCCACAGGATTCATCGCAACACCCCGGTTTCGGGGTCTTATGCCACGCCATCTGCTTCGGCCTGCTTTTCCAAGAATTTGTAAACCGTGATCAGGATTAGACGTAGTACCTATTGTAGCACGACATTGTAATAATATCCTTCGTACTTCTCCAGAAGGCATTTTGATCACTGCATAACGTTCCTCTTTGTTAGTAAGCTCTGCGTAGGTACCTGCACTTCGGGCAAGAGCAGCACCCTGATGAGGATGCAATTCAATTGCATGAATACTAGTACCCAGAGGCATGTCTCTTAAATACATTGTATTACCTATTTCCGGGAGCGCATCTTTTCCTGAATAAAGCTTTTGACCTACTTTGATGCCATTTGGAGCGATGATATATCTTTTTTCTCCGTCAGTATAATGCAACAAAGCAATATAGGCTGTACGGTTCGGATCGTATTCAATGGAATGGACGATACCAGCGATACCATCTTTGTCCCGTTTGAAATCTATCACTCGGTATTGTCTCTGATGTCCACCGCCGCGATATCTCATAGTCATACGACCCTGATTATTACGACCACCTACATCATGAAATGGTTTGAGCAGGCTTTTCTCCGGGGTATCTTTAGTGATCTCACTAAAGGTATTGGCTATCCTGAAGCGGGTACCCGGGGTGACTGGTTTAAATTTTCTTACTGGCATTGCACATTCATTTATTAGATTTCACCATATATATTAATGCTATCTCCTTCGGTCAGTGTAACAATTGCTTTTTTATAAGCAGGTTTGAGACCTACGCTTACTTTGCGTTTGGTAGACCTTGATTTTCTCTTGGAAGGATTGATCAGTGTATTGACATCTTTTACTTTCACACTATAGTGTTTTTCTATAGCTTTTTGTATTTCAACTTTATTAGAATCTTTGTGTACCAGGAAGGTATACCTTGGCGTTCCAGTACTCAGTTTTTCCGCTTTCTCGGAAATGACCGGTTTAATTAAAATCTGCTTCTCCATGATTATTTATTCTGAAGGTTAAGTGTCTCTTCCATTTTGGCAACTGCACTTTCAGAGAAGATGACAACATTGGAATTCAAAATTGAATAGGTATTTACATCCTTCGCGTTTAAAAGATTCGCTTTAGGAAGATTACGTCCTGACAGCATAAAGGATCGATCATAATCCGGAGTCACGATCAAGGTCTTTTTGCTGTTTACTTTGAGATTTTTAAGGATATCCAAAAAACCTTTAGTCTTTGGTTTGTCAAATGAAAAATCTTCAACTACTATTATTTGACCCCCAGATGCCTTATCCGATAAAGCAGATTTTCTTGCGAGTACTTTTACTTTTTTATTTACCTTCTCCGTATAGTCTCTTGGATTTGGTCCAAAAACCGTTCCTCCTCCTCTAAACATCGGACTTTTTATATCCCCTTTTCTGGATCCACCGGTTCCTTTTTGCTTGTGCAGTTTCCTTGTAGAACCTTTGATTTGATTTCTTTCTTTGGTCTCTGCGGTACCTTGTCTTTGATTTGCCAGATAAGATTTTACGTCTAACCAAACAGCATGGGTATTGGGTTTGATTCCAAACACATCATCTGATAACTCGATCTGTCTGCCTGTTTCAGTGCCCTGGGTATTTAATACTGCTACTTTCATGGCTTACTTTTTTTCAATGATTACATATGATCCGTTGTGACCAGGTATAGCACCTTTTACAACCAATAAATTCTTTTCGCCGAATATTCTTATCACTTTAAGGTTTTTCACTTTCACGCGATCTCCTCCTGTACGGCCAGCCATTCTAAGTCCTTTGAAGACCTTACTTGGAAAAGAAGAAGAACCGACAGAACCCGGTGCTCTCTGACGATCATGTTGACCGTGGGTCATTTCACCTACCCCGCCGAAACCGTGACGTTTCACTACACCCTGGAACCCTTTACCCTTGGAAGTACCGACTGCATGAATCATGTCTCCGGGTTTGAAAATTTCTTCAAGTGAAATTTGTTCTCCAGCTTGCTTTTGAATATTGGAATCGCGAAACTCCACTACTTTCAGCTTAGGTGTAGTACCAGATTTATCAAAATGACCTTTGAGCTGTTGTGTGGTGTTTTTGACTTTTGCTTCGCCAAATGCCAACTGCAACGCAGAATAACCATCTGAATCCTCAGTCTTCACCTGAGTCACCACATTGGGACCAGCTTCAATGACTGTACAGGCAATATATTTGCCTGCATCATCATAGATGCTCGTCATGCCTATTTTTTTGCCAATCAATCCGTTCACTTTTCAGTGTTTTAAAAATTAACAGATAATTTTCGCACTTCAAAACTGACAAAGAATGAACCTTGCCAAATTTTAAAGAGCAATTATTTTTTACTTCTTACTATCTCTAGATTAGGACCCCTATCAAGTCAATTTGACCTGAATGTCTACGCCGGACGGGAGCTCTAATTTGGATAGCGCATCTACCGTCTTTTGTGTAGGCGTGTAGATTTCGATAAGGCGCTTATGGGTCCGAAGTTGAAACTGCTCCCGAGCTTTCTTGTTTACGTGTGGTGATCGTAGCACCGTGTAAACTTCTCTCTCGGAGGGCAGCGGAATCGGACCGGTTACAACAGCGCCGCTATTGCGGACCGTCTTTACGATCTTCTCCGTAGACTTATCAACCAGGTTGTG
>JBDTUE010000022.1:0-33126 GCA_040007895.1 Saprospiraceae bacterium
TGCAGGGATCAGAAGAATTAACTGCTTTAATGGAGGTTGGTTATCGTGGATTTTTGATTGGAGAAACCTTTATGAGGTATGAAGATCCCGGTGCATTATGTCATCAATTTGTAATGAATCTTAAAAAAACATTTGTGAATGGGATCTGATCTTGAAATAAAAGTCTGTGGGATGCGCCTTGCTGAGCAAATCAAAGAACTTGCTCTCCTGCCTATTGATTATATCGGTTTGATTTTTCAACCGTCATCTCCACGGTATGTTGAACATGAACTGTCTCCTCTCATTTTTGGAGAAAAAAAGAAAGTAGGTGTATTTGTAAATAGTCCGATTGAACAAATATTATACACACAAAGCCGGTACCAATTGGATGCGGTTCAATTACATGGACAGGAAAGCCCGGATTTATGTGCAAGCATTCAAAACAGGGGCATTGAAGTCATTAAAGCTTTTTCTATTGATAGAAATTTTGATTTCAATAAAGTGCTTGAATTTGACGGTTACGCTGATCGTTTTCTTTTTGATGCAAGAGGAGATGCTCCTGGAGGGAATGGAGTCCGGTTTGACTGGAATAAATTAACTGAGTATGAAGGGGCCACACCATTTTTATTGGCAGGAGGTATTAGTTATGATCATATCGATGAGATAAAATATTTTAATCATCCCGCGTGTATCGGTATTGATATTAACAGCAGATTTGAAAAAGCACCGGGTAATAAGGATCTGATAACAATTAAAAAATTTGTGCATGAGTTACGCAGTTAATGCTAAAGTTCCTCTACCCGATAAACAAGGGTTTTACGGAATATTTGGAGGAGCATATATCCCTGAGATGTTGCAACACAATGTCGAAGAACTTAGAGATCAATACCTGGGAATCATGCAGGATCCTTCATTTCAAGCTGAATTTCAGGATCTGCTAAAGAATTATGTTGGCAGACCAAGCCCATTATATGAAGCTAAAAGACTATCTGAAAAATATGGAGCCAGGATATTTCTCAAACGCGAAGACCTTAATCATACCGGAGCACATAAAATTAATAATACGATAGGCCAGATATTAATGGCTCAACGATTAGGGAAGACGAGGATCATTGCAGAGACAGGAGCGGGACAACACGGTGTAGCAACGGCCACGGTATGTGCATTAAAAAATCTTGAATGCATCGTGTATATGGGTTCAGTAGATATTGAACGCCAGGCTCCCAATGTTGCTCGTATGAAAATGCTTGGTGCCAAAGTAGTAGCTGCTACCAGTGGATCTCAAACATTAAAAGATGCTACGAATGAAGCCATTCGCGATTGGATACAAAATCCTGTTGATACACATTATATTATTGGATCTGTAGTGGGACCTCATCCATATCCTGATATGGTAGCAAGATTCCAGAGTATCATTAGTGAAGAGATTAAAAATCAATTAATGGAGTATACCGGTTCATCATCGCCGGATACAGTCATGGCTTGTGTAGGTGGAGGTAGTAATGCAGCAGGCGCTTATTATCATTTTTTAGATGATGATCAAGTAAGATTAGTAGCTGTTGAAGCTGCGGGTGAAGGAATACACAGTGGCCGAAGTGCTGCTACGAGTGTATTGGGATCAGTTGGTATCATTCATGGCAGTAAAACATTATTAATGCAAACAGCTGATGGACAGATTACAGAACCACATTCTATAAGTGCAGGTCTGGATTATCCCGGTATAGGTCCATTGCATGCCTATTTAATAAAATCCGGTAGAGCTGAAGCTATTTCGATTACAGATGATGAAGCAGTGAAAGCAGCATTTTTATTAACCCGACTGGAAGGAATAATTCCGGCATTGGAATCTGCTCATGCTTTAGCTGCACTTGATTATATGAAATACCGTCCTGGAGAAATCATTGTGATTTGCCTTTCAGGAAGAGGAGATAAAGATTTAGCCACCTATATGAAATACCTGGATACCTATGAATAAGTTGAATCAATTATTTAAAGAAAAAGACAGTCAGATACTTAATATTTATTTTACCGCCGGGTATCCTTCATTGAATGATGCAGTGCCGATCATTAAAGCGCTCGGAGAGGCTGGGGTAGATCTTGTAGAAATAGGAATGCCTTATAGTGATCCATTGGCGGATGGAGCTACCATCCAGGCCAGTAGCCAGGTGGCATTAAAAAATGGAATGAGCCTTGATATTCTATTTAATCAAATAGCCGAAGCAAGGAAAACAACTTCCATACCCTTCATTCTGATGGGTTATTTCAACCAGGTCCTTCAATACGGTGAGGAAAAATTTATTTCCAGAGCAAAAGAGAGTGGGGTAGATGGTCTTATACTTCCTGATCTTCCTGTAGAAGAATATGAATTGCATTATAAAGAGTTGTTTGAAAAATATGATATGAATATTACTTTCCTCATTACTCCTCAGACACCAGATTCGAGGATCAGGCATATAGACGAGGTGAGTCACAGTTTTATTTATATGGTTTCGTCCAATGCAATCACCGGAGCTAAAACAGGTATAGATTCAAACCAGGAAGCTTATTTCAGCAGAATAGAGAAAATGAACCTGAGGAATTCAAGATTAATAGGTTTTGGAATTTCAAATAAACAAACCTTTGATCAATCGTGCAAGTTTGCTCAGGGTGCTATTATCGGAAGTGCTTTTATCAACGCGTTGACAAAAGCAACGGATATAAACAATACCATTAAAGAATTTGTTCATTCCATTCGTATAGGATAATAAATCATTCTTATTGAAGATGAATTTCTTTATAGGTCCGAAGTCCAGCTTTAAAATATGGCCATGATCGAATTTAAAAAAGTCACACCGGATCAGCTTGAAGTACTCTATGAGATTTCATTGGATACTTTCCGATATAGTTTCTATCATCAGAATACTCCTGAAAATTATGAGTTATATGTTTCAAAAGCCTTGAATCCTGAAACATTATTGGCTGAAATAAATCATCGACGATCAGATTTTTATTTTGGTTACTTAAGTGAAGAACTTGTTTGTTATTTTAAAATCAACCTGGATATCAATAGTCATGAAATGTATACCGTAGACAGTATGGAGATTCAGCGGATTTATATTATTCCGGCTTATTTGTCCAGAGGAATTGGAAGTCAAATCATGGATTTTATTAAACAATTAGGAAGAGAATCGGGATATATTTCGATTTGGCTCGGAGTATGGGAACGGAATCCGGGAGCTATCCGGTTTTATGAACGACATGGGTTTACACAAATTGGAGCGCATGATTTTATGTTGGGAGAGGAGAGACAAACCGACTTGCTACTTGAGTGTAAAATATAATAATTATTTTCCAAAAGTTTTAGTGATAGTCAGTGGCCTTCCGTTCTGTATTCCTTCCATCGTAACTACTATTTTCTTTGCAATATCAGAGTTATAAAACTTTATCGTAGCCTGACCATTTTTATCCGTCTTCAAATCCGGATTCCAATATAAAGTAATACGATGATCAGCAACTGAACTTTTTTCATCAGCAGGTCCGTACTTCGGATGATAAAATTCCCTGTTTTTATTATATCCTTTAACTAATTGCCTGGTAAAATCGGTCTTGGAATTTTCAAATTCCTTTTTTGTTTTAATAAAAATGGTAGTGCCTTTTAAAATGATGCTTTGAATGATCACGTAATCAATCTGATCAACAGGAACGCTTTGAATTGCCAGGTAAGGATTGTTATCAGCACTTAAATAATTGGCATTGATTCCATCGATGATGACCCTTACCGGACCATAATGCCCGTATGTCCAAACAATAGATCCATCCTGCAGGGTTAAAGGTTTTAAAAACGGAAGGGGAATAAAATGTTTTGAGATAAATTGATTGGAACCGGTTTTAAGATCTAGTACAGTGGGCCGGATAAGAGATGCATTAGTACCTATTTCTCTGATCTGATTTTGCTGACGTGCAACAACGGTAACTTCATTCAAAAGAATCGAGGATGGATTTTTATCATAATTAAATTCTTTGTATTTATCTATAAACGGTAAGATGTCCTGTGTATAATTTGGATTGAGGCCAGGTAGTTGATAAGTGAATAGACTAGGAGGTAGTGTATCCTCACGCTCATCTATTTTAATCATGGCCCGCTTAGCTTTACCCTTTGCATTTTTTATTTGCCAGCTTAATGTAGTACTATCATTAAAGTCCATATTTTCAATGATAAACTTTCCTGAGGAGTCACTTTCGGCAAAATAAAGAGCTTCTGCAACAGACGCTTGATTTGAAACCATTAAAGTGATTTGTCCTTTCGGTATTGGTTTCTGACTATTAGCGGAGACAGCCCTGGCGTGGATACTCAAATCATATTCATGTTGGAATTTGATAATGGTATCGGTATACTGCATTGGTTTATTCCAGGTATATCTCGACCATCCGTGGGTCAACATGACGAGATCCAGAGCATATATTTTTTGAGGATCAGGGGACTCAAAATACCAGGCAGGGTTTTCTATTAATCCTTTTAGCTCTGATTGTAGTAAAAGCCTTGTAAATATATTTTCATTGTTAAGTTCCATTGAATTCATCGAAGCATCTGTGATCGCGACAGATACCGGCATTTCCTGAGTTTGCCCATGATGATCTTTCAAAACAAGTTGAATCATGATAGAATCACGTGGTGTAAAAAATTCATCTGCGCACTTGATCGTCGAATTTATTTTTGATTCATGATTGATGAATACCATTCGTTCACATTCCGGATGACCTTGTTCATCAAATAAGGTTAATTGCAATACTCCATCCGGAAAAGAATCTTTGGGTATAGTTATGTCTTTTTTGTCCGAAGCAAGGAGTACCTGTGAAGCATAGCAGATTTTGCCACTATGTTGTGCAATAAGGGTAACGCTTGAATTAAGGTAGTCCTGGCTTGCCTGTATTCGGACAAAAATATTTTTAGAGTTGGTATTGTTTACAGACAATACAAGTCCGGAAACCTCCGTCTTCGGGAAATTGATCATTTCACCGGTTTCCAGTATAGCCTGGTAAATTTTGTCTGAGGAAGGAGTAAACGCAAGTACACCCATGCCCTGGTAAAGGGTTTTAAATGTACTAATCATATTATTTTCATTATCTACTATAATACCTCTGGCAAATAGTCCCCGGCCCTGTGGATCAATCACTTTAAAAGCGATATTATTGGGAATATGATCTACATTTCTCCCACCTTCCGGAAAGAATTGAATATCCGGCTTTAATGAAACGAATCCGGTCGTAGAATTTCCTGTATCACCAAGAGGATTAAGGATGTGGATTTTTTTAGAATAAAAATAGTCTGATGAATCATTCATCATCCATTGAGTGTATGCTATGATCGTATACTCTCCCGGCAGGAAGGAGGAATCAAAAATCATATCACCACTCGCTTTGCCTTCCGTTATTTTTAATAATTGATCATGGCTGCGCCTACCCATCTGATCAAACCATTGTATATGTAATACACCAGATTGTTCTGTCGGCCGAAGATCAAATCCCTGTAAAATGTAGGCAGCATACCAACAGATTTCTCCAGGAAAATAGAATTGTTTGTCAAAATGAAAATAGATTTTTTCTATTGGACGTTGAGCTAAATGGCTATCAGAAACGACTTTCATCGAATCTAAAAAATGAATGTAATCCGATGTTTTTTGATTGATTCCCTGCGCAGAAACTTGTTGTGTAAAAAGGAGGATAAAGAGAACACTAGTAAATTCCAGAAAATGTTTCTTACCTGTGCCGAACGAAATTTTCATCCGGCAATATAAAAATGAATAAAAGCGCTTCAAATCGTATGGTTATCACGGTGAAAGTAAATATTTGAAATGACTTTTTTATTGTACTGGTATTTCACCTGGATTAGTCAAAGGAGTTGTGAATGCTGATCCTTTCTAATAGGAAGAATTGATGATCAGACCAACAGTAGAATTCCTACCTTTATGTCATGCAATTATTAGATGGAGTCCATGTAGCCAAGACAATAAAAGCTGAACTATTAGTAAAGGTAAAAATGGCGAGGTCTCATGGAAGAAGGGCGCCACACCTGGCGGCAGTATTGATTGGAGACCATCCTGCAAGCGCATCTTATATTCGCAATAAAATCAGGTCTTGTGCCGAAGCAGGATATGAATCTTCCCTGATTCATCATCCTTCCAGTATTTCCGAAGGTGAATTATTATCCATTATTGATCGCTTAAATAAGAATGAGGAGATAGATGGTTTTATCGTTCAACTTCCTTTGCCCCGACATATTAATGATACCCGTGTATTATTGGCCATTGACCCCAAAAAGGATGTCGATGGATTCCATCCGTTGAATGTAGGTAGAATGGTGACAGGACTTCCTTCATATATACCTGCCACGCCGCTTGGAATTTTAAAACTGATTGAATTTTATAAAATACCGACAGAAAGTAAAAACGTAGTGGTATTAGGCAGAAGCAATATTGTAGGTACACCGGTATCTGTTTTATTGTCCCGGAAAGCATATCCTGGTAATGCTACTGTAACACTTTGCCATTCGAGGTCAGAAGGACTAACGGAAATCACTCACCGGGCAGATATTATTATAGCTGCTATTGGTGCTACTCATTTTGTCAAAGCAAGCATGGTCAAAGAAGGTGCAGTGGTGATAGATGTGGGTATGAGCCAAATCATTGACCCTGCATCAAAAAAAGGAATCCGTTTAGTCGGGGATGTTGACTTCGATCAGGTAGCTCCTAAATGTTCTTTCATTACACCGGTGCCGGGTGGGGTAGGACCCATGACCGTTTGTGCCCTTATGATCAATACCTGGGAAGCTTACAACAAATCGATTTATGGATGAACTCAATCAAAATTATTATAGGTTTGATTTTCATGGAATATTAGATGAAATAATATATGCTCGCTTATATGAATTAGGTTTTGAATCCTTTGAAGAAAAGGAAGATAGTACCGAAGGTTATATTCCTGAAAGCCTGGTCCATGATGCCCTGATGCATCAAATTCAGAACATACAGCCATATTTTAATTCAACAATCGTAAGACAACAAAATTGGAATACTGTCTGGGAATCATCTTTCTCTCCGGTGACTATTGATGAACAGATCCATGTGAGGGCTACTTTTCATCCTGCGACGGATGCCACCTATGAAATCATTATTGATCCTAAAATGGCCTTTGGTACCGGTCATCATTCTACTACTTATTTGGTATTAAAGGAAATGTTGACTCTTGATTTTAAAGGATCAAGAGTCTTAGATTTTGGTTGTGGCAGTGGCATCTTAGCTATAGGTGCAGAAAAATTAGGAGCAGCGGAAATAGTGGCTGTCGATTATGATAAATGGTCCGTAGAGAATACGTTAGAAAATATTGAATTAAATCAATGCAGTCTTATTTCGGTTTACCAGGCTGACAATCTAAAAATGGAAACCAAAACATATGATTTTATCCTTGCCAATATTACCCGGGATATATTAATAGCCAATACTTATGATGTCCTTCGATTGTTATCTAAAGGAGGGATTGCTATTTATTCAGGATTTATTGAAAAGGATCTTAATTCAATTATGGACTACCTGAGTTCATTTGGTATTCAAAAGATGAACTATTCTACCAGAGAGGATTGGTGCGTTCTCGTTTTTGACAAACCTTAGAGTTTTCGCATACCTCTTCCTTCCTCACAATTTTTCCCTTCCCGATATCGATGAATGACATCCGACAAATCTTCAGGAGTAAAATAGCCTCTGATGTTGACTAACACAAACTCGTCAGATCCATCCTGAACAAAGAAAACAATTCTGCGGATAATATCTTTTTTAGACCATGCGAATATTTCCACATCATCTCCTCCGTCGCGAACCTTAATCATTGGTTCATAATCTTCGTCAACCAGATCCGATTTAAGCCTGTCAATATCTCTATAGTCTACACGGCTGTCACCATCTGAGATAAATACGGATACTGAACCTATATTCCGGATTAATGGTTTGATCGCTTCACGATCTATCCGGTCTTCATCGTGTAATGCAATATTACCAGCCAAACGCACTAAAAACCCCGGGACGGTAAAACTATGTATACCATCCCGATGATGATATTCGCGTTTGAATTCATTCAGGCTTTCTTCCTGAGCTGTGGACAGAGCACTTACACCTAAGGTGCACAACAGAGAGAGTAAAAATATCTTCATGATTAATTCTTTTTAATTTTTTCCAGATGTTCGGAACCATTAATATTGAGTGATTTTCCGAGCTTGCCAATTTTGTTCAAATCAATGTCTCCCACAAATGAGACCAGTGTAAATTCATCATCCCCTCCCACTAACATCAATAATTCTTCAATCTTGTCTGTATTGGGGGTGGTTTTTGTAAGAAATAAGACATCTTCTCCTTCGTCTCTCATTTTCATAAGCTCTTCATATTCTTTGACATTGATTTTAGCGATCGCTTCTTTGTAAAAAGTTTTAGGTGTTTGATGTGTACTTAAGATATGAAGGCCGGTTATATTTTTAAGTAAAATCTGCAAATCGGGGTCCATGTCATTGATTTTGATTTTGGATACCAATTGAAACATTTTAGGACTGATGTAAACAGTACTGAATCGTTCATCGTCCTCGTAGGTTTTGAAAAATTTTGAAATGGCATCCGATTGTCCGGAGGCGATATGTAAACCAAGCATGAGGGGGATAATTAATAATTTTTTCATGATGCACTAATGATTGAGTTGATCGTTAAACTTAATTGAGAATATTTAGAGTTTCTGTCTTGGATATGGATTTAGCGGCTTTATTAGTTCCTTTATTCATCCGGCTGGAAAGGAATAGCAAGGCAGCTTTGGTTTGTTCAAGAGCTTTTTCAGGAGAATCAAATGTATCCAGCTGAGCAAGGCTTTGTTTTTGTTTTAACTGGGTTTGAAATACACCGATGCCAAGTGTGATGATTACTAAAATAGACGCAGCAATAGCTGACACTTTTTGCCAGTTCATCCTGATAACCTTGCCTTCTGGTTTTTTAAGTACGGCTGGCTGCATGCTTATTTTTGACAAGATGATATCTTCCAGGTCTATCGTTTGTTTTCTTTCTTCATTAAAGAATATAAACAAGGTGGCATACGCTTTAAATTCTTCGTAATTATTTAAAGTAGTGAAATAGGTAGTAAGGGTGGTTTCCTCTTCCAGGGAGGTATCGCCAGCCCAGTACTTATCTAACAGCAGTTTAATATTTTCCTTAGAGATGTCCATATAATCCAGATTGAATAATTTTTTCTTTAAGACTGAGTCGTGCCCTGTGAAGATTTACTTTAACCTGGGCCAATGGAATACCACAGGCTTCAGCAATCTCATCGTAGGAAAGCCCTTCTATATCACGAAGATGAATGACCATCTTTTGTTTTTCCGGCATTTGCTCAATGAGTTTTTTAATTAAATTCATCAATTGGCTTTTAGATGTTTGTTCATGTGGATTATCTTGTTTGTCGGCCACCTGAACTTGTGTATTGATATCTAAATGAACTTTTCTGGCTCTTATCCGATCGATACAAAGATTCCGCGTCACGGTATACATCCATCCATCCAGGTTATCGATCTTATGCAAGTCATCTCTCCTGTCCCATATTTTTATCAACACATCTTGAACAATGTCTTTCGCTTCTTCTTCTTTTTGTATAAGACGCATGGCAAATCGGAAGATTTTGTCTTGATGAGTCCTGACAAAGTCACGGAATTCCAGCTGATCCATTGTACGAAAGAGTTGACGGTTGTTAACAAATTTAGGTTACAGTCACATTGCTTTTTTATTGATTTGTACAAATTCAATCAAAATATTGAAAAAATTAGCTTCCCCTATCTGAACCATTGCCTGTTTACAGATCTTAATCAAAGCTTTGAATATCAAATATTTATAATTGAATTGCTGACTCCGGTCAGTTCTAAGGTAGATATTATTTTAATTATATCTAAAAAAACATAGTAAAAGTACAGACCAGGATATTACAGCTTAATTTTGTTCCTTATGAATTTCCTCCTCGGAAGATTAAAAAAAATCGACCGGTTATTAATCTCATCTTTTATTCCGCCACTGATCTTGTCTTTTTTGATTGCATTGTTTGTATTGACTATGCAGTTTTTCTGGCTTTATATCGATGAAATTATGGGCAAAGGCATCGGTTTTTTTCAGATGCTGGAATTGATTATGTATTTGACTGTATCCTTTGTGCCGCTCGCTTTGCCTATGTCCGTCTTATTGTCTTCTGTCATGATATTTGGTAATCTGGCGGAACGCTATGAATTATCAAGTATGAAATCTGCGGGCATCAGTTTGCTTCGAATTATGGCCCCTATAGTGGGAATGTGTATGGGGATAGCCCTCATTTCATTTTTAGCCTCCAATTTTATTATTCCAAAATCCAACCTCAAATTTCTTACCAGGTTATATGATATCCGAAGGCAAAAACCGGCACTGGCGATTGAGGAGGGTGTTTTTAATAATGACTTCTATGGATATTCCATTTTTGTTGGTAAAAAACATGCTGATAAAACTACGATTGAAGATGTCATTATTTATGATCAAAGCAAGAGTAATGATTTGATCTTATGCACAAAAGCCAAATCCGGTAAAATGTATACGACTGAACGAGGTAAAAGATTTGTGCTGGAATTAGCAGATGGAGAACAGGTGGAAGAGCCTAGTCCTACCTACAAACAAGGAGGAAGGAAAAATTATCCGTTTGTACGAACCAAGTTTGCAACCTATGTAAAATCATTTGACCTGGAAGAATTTGATGCTGGAGTAACAGATGAAAACCGGTTTTCAGATAATCAGAAGATGTTAAGCAACAGGCAGATTTTAATTCAAATTGATACGATTCGTAAAACGATAACCGATGGGGAGAAAAAAGTTGGTCTCGGGATTACAAAAATGTTTGATACGACGACCTATGTTGAAGAAAAAAAACTGGACAAGAGTATAATCGATTCTATTAAAGATTCCTCCAACGTAGCACCGGTCACTGCTAAAATTGATAGCGTTAATGCAGTTCGGCATATCTCTTCAACCTTTAGCCTGGCTAATGTGTTTAAAAAACCTGAATCGCCGGTGGAGATTGATCTTAAGCCGGGACTTAAAGTTGATCACTTTTACGAATTACTGGACAGTTCAAAAAAAGCAAAATTATTCAAAGAAACAGGGTCAGCTGCCAATCTTGTTCAGTCTGAAATAGTCAACGTAATATATACTCTTCAATCTTTCAGAAAAAAAGAAATATTGCATTGGCAACAATATTATCAGAAATATACGCTGGCCATTGCATGTATTATTTTCTTGTTTATTGGTGCACCTATGGGAGCTATTGTCCGGAAAGGTGGATTCGGTTATCCATTGCTTATCGGTATTATCTTTTTTATAGTGTATATCATGGCCTCCAAGACGTTTGAAAAACTTACTGACACCTTAGTACTGAATGTAACCGTAGGCATGTGGACCACCACTTTCCTTATTTCATTAATCGGTATATTTCTGACATTCAGAGCGTCTAAAGATGTTTCGTCAAATATTTTTTCCAACGCTCAAACATGGCTCTCCAAACTCTTTAAAAGAAAAATAAGTCCGAAAGAATAGGCGAACATTTTAATTTACAATTTGATAAATCTTTTGTGAAGATAGAAAGGACTTTGATCCGTAGTTATTTTCCCAAGGAGTACCATTGTATATGTCCCCTGGTTGAGTGAATGAATATCAATATTGAATGAAGTAGATCCGGATACCGGGTTGACAAAATCATGAATGTAAACGGATTGTCCCAGCATATTCATAATATTAATGGAGCAGGTGGCAGGTTTTAATAAATTGAACTTGGTATTTATTTGATCCGATGCCGGGTTGGGAGATATTAAAAATGATTGTAAAGATGAATTGATTACATCTTTGTTTGGTATGGTGAATGCCAATGGACTTTCATATACCCCGTTGCCATGAGTGGCCAGTTTTATCTGATCGGTTTGTGAAGATATAGTCATGCTCATGGCCATTACTGCAGTAGGTAGCCCTTCCATGAATCGCTCCCATTTTAATCCTCCGTCTGAAGAAATATAAACGCCTAAATCATTTCCTACATAAATCTCTTTAGTATTCTTCGGATTAATCGCTATACAATTGGTCGGCACATCAGGTAACCCATTATCTATATTTTTCCAGGTATCACCGCCATCGATAGATTTATACAAATGACTATTGACTCCAAATCCCGATAAAGCTATATATATGATTTTCCCATTGATCGGATCAAAACAAATATCCATTACAGATTGATAGGGGAGGTCATTGATTCGTGTCCAGGTTATACCACCATTGGTACTTTTAAATAATTTTGGTACAGAAAGAAGCCCTTCCAGCGGAGAAGTACTTGCCAATAGCAGGGAACGATCAGTCGGTGAAACACCTAATGTAAGTATAGTGGAATTTGCGTCTAATGGATTTGTTTGCAAAGACCTCCAGGAAGCAGGATTACCATTGTTCTCATTTAAATAAACTTTTTGAGCTCCGGCATAGATTGAATTGGGGGCCGAAGGAATTATTTCAAAAGGGGTATTGAAGGATTTACCTTCCACCTCAAAAGAATTATTGGCAGGCTTGATATAATCAAATGTTTTACCTCCATCGAGAGACCGGTTCAATCCGAAATTCTGATACGTGCCAAAAATTATTTTTTCATTCATTGGGTTAATAGCTGTAGACATGCCATCACCACCAATCACTTTTATCCAGCCATCCTGACCGTCATAAATAGCAGTTCCATTGTCCTGCATTCCGCCGATTGCAAAGTTTGGATTGGATTTTGATGCTGAAAAGTTTGCATAAAATTGGGTGGTCTGATACCCTCCGTTTCTACCTTCAAAACTCATTCCCCGGTTGGTAGAAACGAAAATGCCACCATCCGTGGCAAAATAGATTTCATTGGGTTTTAAAGGATGAAAATAGGTTGCATGAATATCAGCGTGGACATAGATATCATACGAACTTTCTGCTCCACCTACCGGTACTCTTCCCATATCCCCGGCATCCCATGAAGAAATATTTAGAAAATTTTTCCCTTTATGCTCTGAGATATAGGCATTTTGACCTACATATGAAATATAATCCGGATTCGTCGGATCTATAGCAATATCGTGCGAATACCATCCTTGCACATTGGCGACATCTGTGGAATTCATCATATCCCAGGTAGTGCCGCCATCAATACTCATAAAAAGACCAACCGAACGCAACTCATTTGCAATAGATGCATAAAGAATATTGGGATTGCTTTTGCTTATGTCGAGTAATGCTTTTCCTGAATAACTTTCGGGCAATCCATTTTTTAATTTAACAAAGCTTACCCCGGAATTATTCGATTTATATATTCCACTAATAGCATTGTCCTGGTAGCTGCCATGAGTTACATAGATGATCTCGGGATTATTAATATTAATATCAAAATCAACGGCCATTGGAACGTCATGTATCAGTGTCCAGGTATTACCCTGATTGGTGGATTTATATAACCCCTGGGTAGTAGCAGCATAAATGATCTGGTCATCATAAGGATCAAACTTCATGGTTTGCACGCCGGATATTACACTTTGAGTAAGGGGAAGTGATTGAGTCCACGATTTACCTCCATTAATAGATTTGAGAATCCCCATTCCATATGTACCTCGTGTGGTACGGTCTATAATGCCCGGCACGGATGCATGTTTGTTATAAACTTCACCTGTGCCTACAAATAAAATATCAGGATTCCTGGGACTGATCAAAATAGAAGCAATAGAATATACAGGAAAATTAATAGGTACTTGTTGCCATGCGTTATAACCAATACCAGATGAATATGATTTCCAAAGTCCACCACTGGCAGAACCTGCATAAATGATATTTGGATCCGTCGGATGAAATGCCAGACACAAAGTGCGTCCTCCGATGTTTTTGGGACCTAAAGATTTCCATTGTGCCTTATCGGCAGAACGCAAATTTTTTTTACTCGCTTCATAAGCAAGCAAGATGCGATCACTTTCTATAACATTGGGTTCAGGAAACCGGGCGCGAATCCACTCATTTAAAGCAAGACCGGCTCCGCTCTGGCCACCCTCTTCTTCTTCCGACTCCCGGTAAGTTTCTTTACATGAAACCAAAATTAAGCCTGCTACCACCAGAATCAGTCGGAAAAAATTCATGAGATATTAAAACAATGTATAATATGAAATGCAAATATAATAAACAGGTTAAATGTAAAAAATCATTTAACTCTTATTTTGATTTCGTTAATGGGCGAGAGACAAAATGCTTTAGAACTAAAACAATTATTAGTTAATTTCTATGAAAGGGTTTGAAAATCAGTTTTATTATTTAATTACAGTCTAATCATTCAGTATAGTTGAGAGATCAGGAGACCCTTTATCTTATGAGGTAAAAAACCTATTTTTACCAGACATGATTGAGGGAAAAGAGGCTATTGCTTCATTGATATACCAGGAACTGGAAGACATCCAAAAAGTTGGTCTTCTCGACACACCCAGGACTGTAAGCCGATTATATCA
The DNA here is from genome assembly GCA_040007895.1 of Saprospiraceae bacterium. Classification (GTDB taxonomy): domain Bacteria; phylum Bacteroidota; class Bacteroidia; order Chitinophagales; family Saprospiraceae; genus JADJLQ01. The sequence continues at coordinate 14,537 of JBDTUE010000022.1, forward strand.
GGCTGTCAATTATTTTTTTAACAGAATTACAGTCAACGAAAAAATATATTTCACCACTTTATTTTCCAGGATGGTTTTCGCAGGAATCCATTACAAGATTCCCAGAAGAGATTTGTCCCTGCTACATCATTTCAGGAAGCTTGCACATCAGACTATTTACAATGAAAGTAAACCTGGTCCATTTTCAATGGAACAGCTCATCGAGCTTGGTGTCTATAGTCTCAATCATATCGTAGCCTATATCTGTCAGACAAAATCACCATTGGTATTTATGTCCTGGGAGCATGAAACCTGGGATGTATTATTTATAGAGCCCAAATTTGAAAAGATAATACCTCATTGCAGAGTATTGATTACCCAATCTGATCTTTTAGACTTCATGCTGACAGGGGTGAGTGAAGAATATCCTCATCATGCTGTGCATATTAAGTACAATGTGACCGGTATCAATGATGCACAGACTGAATTAATCAAAGCCTATCTAGCCTTACAACCTTTACCGCTGTCGCTTCAACTCATAGATATTGAAGTAGAAACGGGAGGTGATTGGATCCCACACCAGTTAGTAATAGAACCGGATTATCTGGTGGATGTAACTTCCATAGCGGAATGTTTTAAAGACTTTGGAGTATTGACCTGGTCATACCTGCTGAATAAATTCAAACAAAAGCCGGCTAGTCAAAGTATTTTATTAGGAAACGCAGCTAACTTTTTTTTAGATGAAATCCTCGTCAACCCGGAAGTTTCATTTATAAGCCTGATGAAATCGTTTTTCAAAATTTATCCTTTGGAGTGTACTGTACTCGAAGACCGGGAAGTATTGGATCTCAATGTAAAAGCAAGGACTCATTATCACAATCTCAAGCGCGTCATCCAGGAAGAATTCGAATCCATCGGCATTGAATCAGAGGGAATTTATCTTGAGCCAACATTTATCTCAGCGATCTATGGGATACAGGGACGGTTGGATCTGTATCATGAAAAACCAGGGAAACAAAAAGCGCATATTATTGAATTAAAAAGCAGTAAGCCTTATAAAACGAATGCATACGGTATTAATGCTAATAATTACATTCAGACTTTATTATATGATCTATTGATCCGGTCCGTGTTTAACAATAAAATGAAGTTGTCTTCGTACATCTTATATTCTCAGCAGGATCAAAAAGCATTGCGATTTGCACCTCCTGTAAAAGCACAACAAATTGATGCGCTGGCTGTCAGAAACGAATTAGTAATCATGGAACTCCGCCTCACCCGCAATGATTTGCTGGATTCCATGTTATCGACGTTACAACCAGGCATCCTTCCTGTGATGCAGGGATTCATAGCCAATGATTTACAGGAATTTCAGAATTTCTATACTGGATTGAATAAGATTGAAAAAGACTACTTGCTCGAATTCACCGGTTTTATTGCGCGGGAACATCACCTTGCTAAAGTAGGGGAGCATAGTGATGAATCCAATAATGGAATGGCATCTCTTTGGCTAAACAACAGGTTAGAGAAAGAGGAAAACTTTAATATACTCAGTCATCTTGCTTTTAAAGAAGAAAAGACACAAGGAGAAGATCAATTGCTGGTATTCATACGCACGGAAGAATCAAACAAACTTGCTAATTTCAGGCAAGGGGATATAGGAGTCCTATATCCGCATACTACCTCAGGAGTTTCCGCACTGGAACACCAGATATTTAAATGTACTATTATTGAATTAGCAGGGGATACCTTAGTCCTTCGCTTGAGAAATAAACAACGGAGGAACCAGGTATTTACTAAATGGGCATATTGGAATCTTGAGCATGATCTTATTGATAGTAGTTTCCAGGCTCTCTATAGAAGTGTAAGTGATTTTCTGATGGGAGATCCTATAAAAAAACAATTGTTATTTGGTCTGACTCCACCACGAATTCCTGAAGTGGAAGATACTTCCATCTTACTGTCTGAAGATTTAAATGATGAACAAAAATTGATCCTTCGCAAAATAATTAAGATCAAAGATTATTTTTTGCTTTGGGGTCCTCCGGGTACCGGGAAGACCAGCATTATGCTGAGATCCCTTGGCCAATTTATTATCAATAATACGGATGAACAAATTTTATTTCTTGCCTATACAAATAGGGCAGTGGATGAAATCTGTGAAGCACTGCATGGCGTATCACTTGATTTTTTGAGAATAGGTTCCAGGCATACAGCGCAAAAAAAATTCTGGAAATATTTCCTTGATGAACAAGCAGGTTCAATAGAAAGAAGATCTGAATTCCGAAACCTGATTGCATCCCATCGGATCATCGTTGGCACTTTATCCTCTATCAATGGGAAAGCCGAACTTTTTAAGTTGAAAAACTTTGATTGGGTGATAGTAGATGAAGCATCACAGATCCTTGAACCAATGCTGGTAGGATTATTGCCAAAAGCCGTGAAATGGGTGTTGATTGGGGATCATCGTCAGATGCCGGCCGTAGTGGTTCAACGTAGAGAAGATAGTGAGATTCATTCCAGTGAATTGAAAGAAACGGGTTTATTGAATCTTCGTAATTCTTTATTTGAACGATTAATGAATACCTGTAAAAAACATCAATGGAACTGGGCCTTCGATATTCTTCGTGAACAAGGGAGAATGCACAAGGATATTATGAAATTCCCGAGCCAGCATTTTTACCAGGGAGAACTGAAAGTATTAAATCAACCTGAGGCATTATATGAACTTGAACGACCACTTCATTATAAAATAGTACCATCCGGTACATCTTTATTGAAAAGAATTGCATCCAGCAGGATGTTGTTTTTAGATACACCTTCGGACAATCAAGGCCGATCTAAAATCAATGTCTACGAAGCGGCCCTGGTCGTACAATGTATTAAAAACATTAGAGAATTATTGACGTCCAATAATATGGAAATTAAGCACGATACGATCGGCGTCATCACTCCCTATCGTGCCCAAATATCTCAAATCCGTAAAGTAATGCAGGATGAAAACCTCGATCCGGATTCTCTGACGATAGATACGGTAGAACGATACCAGGGAGGTGCAAGGGATATAGTGATACTATCCTTATGTACCAATCGCTTCAGTCAGGTGCAAAACATGATCTCTTTATCTGATGATGGAGTAGACAGAAAATTAAATGTGGCTCTTACTCGGGCAAGAAAACATTTGATTATCATAGGAAATGAAGAAATACTTTCTAATTACCCGGTATATAAAGAATTAATCGGCTATTGCCGGCTGTGTGAAGCGAATGGGATTGATTCTAAATGATTTATATCCTGCTCAGTAATTTCGCTTTTTGAGCCTGATACTCTTCTTCAGATAAAACACCTTTTTCTTTCAGTTGATTGAGTCGCTCTAAAGCTGCGAATATATCTTCTTTGTTTTGAGCAGAGCTAGTCTTTTGTTCTTTTTCTGTACGGATGCTGAAGTCTTTACCTTTTTCAAATTCTTCCTGGTATTGCTTTTTGGCTTTTTCTGCATTAAAATCGCTGAGCGTACCGCCGCGTCCAAAATGTTGAATGAAGACCTGGCCTACAGCATAGGTACTTGCTCCCGAAAGCACGGACATAGATGCGCTTCCCAATATGGACCCAATGATTGGAATCGTTTTAACTGCACTGGCTGCTATCCTGGCAATAGAAGTGCCGACAAGAGAAGTGACCAGGCTTTTGCCCATTTGTTCATCAAAGTTCTGACCATATAATTTGGACAGGGAGCGAATCATATTTATTTGCACGCCGGTAACTGCTGCAAAATCTACAAATGGAATTGGAATCAATCCTCCACCGACCGCAAGTAACAAATGTGTTTTTACAATCTCCTGCGCGAGATCATTTTTATTATCAGAAGTATTGTTGTTATTCATCATGGAATCCAATTTTTTACCAAATTTAAAAGCAGTTTTACCACCTGAAATTAAAATTCGACCAATATCAGTATATATAGACATGTAGGTAGTACAATTTCGGGTGAGGGTTAGTTCCAGGGTATAGCAATGCCTTCGACCAAAACAGGAATTCCATCGCCTAAATTCTTCTTCATCAGGGAATATTTAAAATTTTATGAGTCTGCAAACTCAAAGTCCATAGTGGATGTGCCTTGCAATATTCAAGTGTGGCAAGAATATTTTTTTCACGATCCGGCCCATCCATAGGTTGTAAACTAAATCTGCTGAATTCCAGTTTTTCAAATCGATGTGGGAGAGCATCCGTTTGAGGATAAACTAATTTAAGTTCGTCTCCGGCTGCCATCACTAAATCCGTATTTGATTTAGGACTTACACATACCCAGTCTATATGAAGTGGAAGTGCAATGGTACCATTGGTTTCAATAGAAATAAAACAATGGATTGCGTGCAATGCAGTTATAAGTTCTTCGTCTAATTGAAGAGCCGGTTCACCGCCCGTACATACAATGAAAGGTTTTACACTAGGATCCGGCCACATCGAGGTAATGATATCTGTGATTTCCTTTGAAGTATATTTACCACCGCCAGGTCCATTCGTTCCTACAAAATCTGTATCACAGAATTTACATATAGCGCTGGCCCTGTGTCTTTCATGACCTGTCCACAAATTACAACCCGCAAAACGCATAAAAATTGCAGGTCGACCTACAAAACGACCTTCACCTTGTAACGTGTAAAATATTTCTTTTAACGAATACATTTCGTTCCGGATAAAGGAAGTCTAGCTAAGTATAGCCGTTGCTTCTATTTCAACGAGGATATCTGGATCAATAAGCGCCGCCACCTGGATCATTGATGTTGCAGGTTTAATATTTCTGAAAAAATCTCCATGAGCTTTACCGGCTTCTTCCCATTTGGAGATATCGGTGACATAGATTCTGGTGCGTATGACGTGATCCATATTGGCACCAGCTTTGATCAAAGCCTCCTGAATTATTTCCAGACATACTTTGGTTTGGGTATACAAATCTCCTTTTCCTACCAGAGATCCGTTCCTCATAGCGGTAGTACCTGAGACTTCTATTACATTCCCAATCTGTACTGCCCGGCTATAGCCTACTATGTCTTCCCACTGGGCGCCTGATGAAATATTTTTTCTACTCATTGAATGGATTTTTATTAAAATCAGGAAGAAAAAATGAACTATAAAATATCATTAGTTCCCTGATGGATTAATTATTTATTTTAGACACAAAGGTAAGATAAAACTGGTGCAAGTCTTTACAGGTATGGTCAGCCTGTAATTTATCATCATGTTCGGCAATAAATACAGTAACCATACCCAGGTTTTTACCAAAAGCTATATCTGAACCCGAATCACCAACTATGATAGACTGACTGAAATCAATATCCGGGTATTTTTTTTTAGCCGCTAAACCCATACCGATAGCAGGTTTTCTGCAGGAAGGTTGGGATATTGATAATTCAGTACAATAAAAAATTTCTTCTATCCAGCCTCCGTGTTTTCTCACCACCTTTTTTAAATTTTTATGAATATGAAGTAGTTCTGTTCCTGACATCAACCCTTTACCTACTCCCTGTTGATTGGTGACTATAAAAATATGACGAAAAAAAGGTTTTAATAATTGTAGTGCTTTTAATACTCCGGGTAGAAAAATAAACTGATCCCAGGATTTGACATAATCATCCGGTATCCGCTGATTGATGACACCATCGCGATCCAAAAACAAACTCCAGGAAGAATTATTTTTTTTCATTGCAGGTGAAAGGATTGTATTCGTTGATATTCTTCAGGGATTCCTATATCGATAAAATTTGCTCTTGATTTAAATCCACCAATCCGGAAGGATACCTGCTTTTCAAAAAAATCTTTTTCAATGGAAAATGATTGCCCATCCTCAAATCCATTTAAGACCCGGCGGTCCATTAAATAGATCCCTCCATTGATATAACCCTGTGTTACCATTTTTTTTTCATGGAAAGCTTTGATCCATTGCTGTGAATCCAGTGTAATAGCACCATACCGATCAAACGATCGCAGCATTTTTAAAGCAATAGTAACCTCACCATGCAAATGATGATGGAATGATTTCATCTTAAGTAAATTCACTGGGAAATAAGTATCTCCATTAATAATATAGGCTGAGTTGGTGTTAGTAAATGAAAATGCCTGTTTGATGGCTCCACCGGTACCTAAGGATTTAGCTTCAACAGAATATTTTAAAAGAATCCCTTCAAAGGAATTTCCAAAATAATTTTCAATCACAGCGGCACGGTGAGAGACAGCTAAGATAACTTCTTCGATCCGCTGACTCTTGAGATAGCGAAGTAACCAATATAAGAATGGTTTCCCCTGAACCAACACCATAGGTTTTGGTATTATATCTTTAGTGATACTTAGCAACCGGGTACCGAATCCTCCTGCCAAAACGATGGCTGTATTCAAGGGAATAATGTTTTTTCTACAAGCGCACAGATAATATGACCAATCGTAATATGACTTTCCTGTATGCGCGGAGTATCTGTCGAAGGCACATTAATCAAAATATCTGCTAATGAATTCAACTTGCCTCCGGTATGGCCGGTCATGGCGACACAGATCATTCCGATTTCTTTAGCTGCTTCAAATGCTTTAATGATATTGATAGAATTACCGGATGTGCTTAATCCAAATAATACATCTCCTTTAAGTCCCATACCCTTAATTAACCGGGCATAGACCAGGTCAAAGCCATAATCATTACCGACAGCTGTGAGATAGGAAGTATTGGCATGCAAGGCATCTGAATAGAGTGGGGGCCTGTCTTTATAAAACCGACCGGAAAATTCTGCGGCGAGGTGTTGCGCATCCGCGGCACTGCCGCCATTACCACAAAAAAGTATCTTATGATTATTTTGAAAAGCGCTGATGCATATTTCAGTAGCATGATTGATTTTTCCGATAAGTATATCGTCCTGGGTAATTAGTCTTTTTACTTCAATACTGGACGCTAAGATTGATTTAATCGTTGACTCGAACATGTTTTAGATTTATTTAATAGTCCAGGAAGTCATGCCTTGTTTAACAAAATTAAAAGGCTTAAATATACCACCCATTGGTTCAAGCGCTTTAATTACTTTGTACCGGTTATTCCCCGGTGCGTATAACATAATAAATCCGCCACCACCTGCACCGGATATTTTACCGCCCGTAGCACCATTTTTTAAAGCCAGCTCATAAATTTCATCAATCAACGGATTACTTATACCAGTTGCGGTTTTTTTCTTTTGTTGCCATCCGTAATCCAATAACTCACCGATAGATTTAAGATTGCCGGTCAATAACGCTTCTTTCATCAATACAGCTTGTTCTTTAAGGTGATGTGCTGCATCCAGGGATTGTTCTTTCTTGCCGGTGAAATTGAACGCTTGTTTTTCAATGATTGTAGATGAAAGCCTTGAAGTGCCGGTATAATAAAGCAGGATGTTTAGTTCCAGTTCATTGATATATTCCGGTTTGATTCGCAGGGGATTCACAATGACTTTATCATCTTTATAAAACTCCATAAAATTAAATCCTCCAAATGTCGCGGCATATTGATCCTGTTTGCCACCTGATATTTTAAGATCTTTTCTTTCTATTTCATATGCCCTACGGGCGATATCATATTCTCCCATGGGCAAATTTAGCCATTCACCATAAGCACCTACCATGGCTACGGTCACTGTCGAGGATGCTCCTAATCCGGAACCCTTTGGTACATCTACATAAGTACTGATGCCATAGGAAGGGAGTTTGCCCTTCAATTGTGAAAAGATATTGTTGTGACATCCTTTTATCAGGTCGAGGTTGCCATCTATTGGGATCCTCCTGGTTTTTCTTAATGACATAGATTCATTGAGATCCAACGACTCCAGGGTGATTCTCTCTGAGTGATCAGGGATGATCGTCGCATGAGCATATATACTAATCGTTGCATTGAGTATAGCTCCACCGTAGATATCTGAATAAGGTGATACATCAGTGCCTCCACCTGCGAGGCCAATCCGTAAAGGAGCTCGAGCGCGAATAATCATTGTTCAAAGATACTACAAACTGACACATTAAATAATTGCATCATATGATGGCATCAGGTAAAATGTAGAACAGCATTGGCCATGGAAGACCAACTATATTTAACTTGTACTTTTTCAACTTCCTGCTCAAAAGAGGAATGATCGGGCAGCTTGAAGAAAGTCTCGATCGCCCTGGCAATTTCATTTTTTTCCGGCAATACCACATATCCTGATTTTCCATCTTCTATGATTTCATGCAATCCACCTACTTTGGTGACTACTGTTGGTTTATTAAAATTGATAGCAATTTGCGCAATACCGCTTTGTGTCGCAGATTTATAAGGCTGTACGACCAGGTCGCAAGCACTGAAATAATATTTTACTTCTTCACTACTTATAAAATGAGTATGAAGAATAAGGTAGGAAGCGATGTCTAATTGATCTACAAGTTTTTCATATAATTCCTTATTGGAATAATACTCACCGGCTATAATATATTTTACTCTTAACTGTTTTTCTTTTAGTAAGGCAATGGCTTCATATAATAAATCTAAGCCTTTATAATCCCTGATAAATCCAAAGAATAATACATATTGAAAAGTGGGATCTAGTTGTAGTCTGTTTAATGCAGTTTTTTTATCCACTGGTTTTCCGTAATTGTCATAAATGGGATGTGGTATAAAACAAGTTGGTTTGTCCTTATTAAATAATTTCAGATCCTGACCTACCAGATAAGACATATAAATAAACCGGTCAATCGGTTTGACAAAATACATTGTAAACAATCTGTCTCCCGGACGTTTTTCATGTGGAATAATATTATCGATAATGCTTACAACTTCTGTGTTTTGATTTTTGGCGATGCGGATAATTGTTCCAAAGCAAGGTCCCATAATGGGCAACCAATATTTACATACGATGAGATCAGGTTTTATTCTTTTTATTTTTTTTCCTGCAATCAACCAATTAAAAGGATTAAAGGAATGCACCCATCGTTTGATCGTCAAGTCTGGAGCCGGATCTTCGCTGAGTTGAGATTTGCCGGGAAATAACAGGCTTGGGTATTGAACAGTAAACGTGATGATTTCTACTTCATGGCCTAGTGAAATCAATTCTTGTGCAAGTCTTTCATTAAATGCAGCCAATCCTCCCCTGAATGGGTAAGCAGTACCCAGGATGACTATTTTTTTCATATTCCGATCTGCTTATCAATCTGGTATACCGATTTTTGATTGGAACTGCGACTTACTAATTCTGCAATGAATCCAGACATAAATAATTGTAACCCTACAATCAGTAATAAAATACCAAGATAAAACATCGGTCGTTCTGACATACCTAATAAATTATAATACAATTTACTAAAGGTGAGATATGCCAAGATCATAAAACCAATGAAAAACACTAACATTCCCAATGAACCGAAAAGATGCATGGGCCTTTTACCAAATTTTCCAACAAACATAATAGTGGAGAGGTCGAGGAACCCATTTAGAAACCGTTCTACACCAAATTTTGTCTTTCCATATTTTCTGGCCTGATGAGCTACCACCATCTCACCTATTCTATTGAATCCTGCCCATTTAGCTATCACAGGAATATACCGATGCATTTCACCTGCTACTTCTATATTTTTAACTACTTCATTGCGATAAATCTTTAGCCCGCAATTCATATCATGGAGTTTAATGCCCGACATTTTACCGGTCGTCCAGTTATATAATTTAGACGGCAGGTTTTTAGTCAGGGTATTATCATATCTCTTTTTTTTCCAGCCAGATACAATATCAAGTTTTTGTTCGGTAATCGACGCAATCAAGCCCGGTATTTCGTCGGGGCTATCCTGTAAATCAGCATCCATCGTGATCACCAGGTTTCCGGTGCATGCATGAAAACCTGTATTCAGTGCTGCCGCTTTACCGTAATTCCGTCTGAATTTAATACCCTTTACATGCGAATTGTTTTTTGCAAGGGATTCAATGACAGACCATGAATCGTCCGTACTTCCATCATCTATAAAAATAATTTCATAACTATAATTTTGAGTAGCCATCACCCTGGAAATCCAGGATTCTAATTCAGGAAGAGATTTGGCTTCATCTAACAACGGAATGATAACAGAAAGATCCTGCAAACGATAAGATTTAGTTTACAAAACTATATAGAATAATAAATATTATGAAAATAATTAATATTAATCAGGAGAATTCAGGTTTGTCTTTTTTCATGATAAGGCCTGCTATTAGCGATAGTATCGCACCCCCCAATCCATAACAGCAGAGGATTACAGCAAGGCTTAATCCCGGACTTTTCATCACACCCGTCCATTTCTTTGCAGATTCTATTTGCTCTTCACTTAGACCTTGTGCTTCCCATGCTTCTTCCATCGAGGCCATCATCCTGTTCATATATTCCGGATCTATAACTTTCATATATACCAGAGAAACCAGGTAGGAGATCAGCCCTGTTAATATCAATACGGCTGTACCGATCAGGACACATTGGCCTAACGATATATAACCGTCCTGGAGGTCATCTCTATGCCCTTTGATGGCAAGGACGATGAGTACTACTACGATGATAAATGAAACCAAACCACTGATAATTCCATAACTTTTTGATCCGGAGGTGGCCAGGCCCGTAATGGTTCCTACCAAAAAAATAAGACTCATGATTAGTCCACCGGTGAGTCCATATTTCAAAATCATTGGTTTGAGCGAAGATTGATCCATATCAGCTAAAATTTGATTAAAAATAATGAATTAATCTGTACCGGCAATATATGTCTGTCCTTTGGAAAAAGTGGCTAACACTTTTCCTTTAAACGAAGTACCATTAAAAGGTGTATTCTTAGATTTTGATGAAATATGTTTGTTGGTGAATACCCATTCAACCGATGGATCAAAAATGGTGAGATTCGCAATTTGACCAGGTACAAGATTGACCTCATCGATATTAAGTATTTTGCGTGGATTGATCGCTACTGCTTTAACCCATTCTTCAGGGTTAATAGTACCCTGGGTATTGACTGCAGAAAATGAAGTTTGTAATCCTATAGTACCGGCATCAGCATATGCAAATTCAAGATCTTTTTTTTCAATTTCTAATGGTGTATGATTGGAGACAATAATATCAATTACCTGATCTTTGACTGCTTTATTTAAAGCTTTTTGATCCGCCTCTGACCGGATGACGGGATTTTGTTTATAAGCCGAATCGAAATCTTCAAGTACTTTATCATTAAGCACCAGATTGAGATAAGCTACAGAGGCAAAAAGTTTTTTATTAGTTCTCTTGGCGGATTTTATTTCTTGGATAGCCGAAACGGATGAGATTAGATGACAAAGGAAACGTCCGCCACTATAATTAGCCAAATGAATATCTCTTAACAGCATGATGACTTCTGCTTCTACGGGTATACCTTTTAGACCAAGCCGCTGGGAAACCACACCTTCATGCATTTGACCCAGCGCGGATAAGGCATCATCCAGTGGTTGATTAATTAATAAACCATCGAAATGATTGCGATATAACAAAGCTCTATGCAATATACCGGTATCCTGGACAGGGTACTTTCCATCTGAAAATGCAATGGCACCACTATGATGCATATCGATCATTTCTGCTAACTCAGTTCCTTTAGCTAATTTACTGACACTCCCGATAGGTATTATTTCAGTTTGAAGGCCCCTTGATTTTTGGAAGATAAACTCAATTTCAGATTTGCTGTTTAGTACAGGTTTGGTATTGGGAAAGACAGCAAGTGTAGTATATCCACCTTTGGAGGCGGCCACAGAAAGAGATTGTAAAGTTTCTCTGTGTTCATAACCCGGTTCGCCGCATTGGGTACCGATATCAACCCATCCCGGAGATACATGAATATTCTTGCCTGAAATCTTTTTGCCATTGTATTTTTTAGAAGCATCAATCCCTACAATATTCCCATTCCTGATGCCGATATTAAGTATTGTATCGTGAAGAGCATGACCAGGGTACAGTAACCTGGCTTGTTCAATAAAGATTTCCATAATGATCGTTTATTTATATTTTCCAAAATCTGAGTAAAATGGATTCGAGCAATAAAAATAATAATGCAACCATTAAAAACCACTTCCAATAGGCCGTCCCTTTCTGATTGTTTTTGAACCAACTGTCGAAAGCCGCAGTATCGCTTTTATCAATGACTTCGTACTTATTTCCAAATAAAGATTTTAATTCATCCAAACTATATGTACTCAGGTCTGATTCTTTTCTATCGTAATTAAATGAAGTTTTGCTGATCAGGGAGTCCTTAAGGTTGATTTGATAAATTCCGGCTTCTTTTACTGCACCTTTCATATCCAGGATTGTTTTAATCCCGGAGGACCGTTGATACGGAATGATATCTTCACTTTTTGACTTATTCAGGTGATATGTATTTTCATCAGCATTGCGAATATGATTGATTTCTATCGATTCATCTCTTCCGATAAATCTGACAATCTTATCGGCAACATTTTTATTTAAAGCCATTCTGAAGATCATAGGAACAAAGATCTCCGGGTTGCGACTAAGATCAGACCAATCTGAATGTAAAGGAGAAGCACAGATATAAAGTGATCCGTTTTCTATTTTGGATTTGGTGATGTAAGACTGTTCATCTGCAAATGAAAGAATATTCTCCTCGCCTTTTATTCCTCTTATGCGATTAAATCTCCCCTGAACGGTGGGCAATTTCATATTAGGCTTTATTTTATTATAGACATCTTTAAACGTAAATTCCAGGGTATTGATATTCGCAACCGGTGATACTTTCTTTTCAAAACCAGTAATCGATCCTACTCCCGCAAGACTAAAAAAATTATTAAAAGATCTTAGATCCGCGGTAGGTCCAGGAAATAAAAGGACATTGCTGCCCTGCCGGAGAGCTGACATTAATTCATTTGCAAGTCCGGAACTGATTTCATTCAGATCATCCAGTATGATAAGGTGATTTTGACTTATGGACGAATAGTTTACATTCTTAATAGACTGAGTACTTAAATTGACGGTAGGCAGACTTTGAATCGCAGAGGTTAAATAGGTATTGGGTTGATCCCTGGAGATTACTAATATATCGATTTTAGCATTTACATTAAACGTGAGAAATAATTTATCATCAAACTGAACTGGAAAATCTGTTACTTCTAATTGTATTTCCTGCCATCCTGGTTTTTCTACCATGATTTCCGCTGTATCTATTCGTGATTCTCCGGCTTGGAGATTGATCGTGCCCAGTGGCTTGATTTGATTATTTTGTAATAAGGAGAGCCTGGCATCCTGGACAGGTTGATTCCCATAATTGTGAACTTTAAAAAATAGTAAGTTAGCTTCTCCAAGCCATTGTGCCGGTGATTCAAACCAGGCTGTATCGATGGCTATATTTCTTTCCTGAACACTTTGAAGCGGGATCAGATGTGATTGAATGAGGGTATCTGAATTGATTGGAAGATCTGAAATGCTTTTTTGGAAATCAGAAATCAGGAATATATGTTTATTCCCTTCCGCTTTACTTAGGATTGATTTTATTTTAGTTGAGACCTCTGATAAATTGTGAATAGTTGGTGTAGCAACTATTTCGTCTATCATATTCAACGCTTCTTCTTTATGCACCAATCTCAATTGCCTGCCTGAAAAATCGTGAGTAAGGATTACAAATCTATCCTGATCATCGTAGGATTCGACGATGGTGCGAGCCCTTTGTTTGGCCTTAGAGATCAAAGGAATGTCCTGGCTTAAGGCATTCATACTGTATGAGTTATCTACGAATATACCTATAAGATTTTGGGCAAATTGGTCCTTCGTGGTTATTCTTTTGAATGGTTGTGCAAATGCCATCACGATCAGCGCAAGTGCCAATAACCTGGAAATAAGAACTAATAAATTTTTGAGCTTTGATCTTGCGCTGGTTTCATCTTTAACTTCTTTTAAAAAACGAACCGATGAAAAAAATACCTTTTTATATCTTCTGAAATAAAATAAATGGATAATGACGGGTATCGCAAGTGTTCCTAAAGCCGCCAGGAACCAGGGGTTGACAAATTGCATATCATGGCAAAAATAGTTAATATGATTGTTGTGCCACGCTTAAAGTTTACTTAAATAATTTGAATGATAGTCTGATAGAAGGAAGAAGTCAATGGTTATTTCCTTTTCCTGGCTCCCTGGTTAGCAAGGACACCCCAACCTCCACTGCCAAATAAAAATCCTAATGCATACCAACCACCGTTATTATTGGGAGCGAACATTTTGATTTCCGGGTTGAATAATGATCCTAATAGATCAAATGGGGCGATAAGACCATGCCAAAGTCCAGCCCAAAATCCATAAACATGACCGGAAATGCATAAGGTCAAATCGCTCGTAGAACGGGCACAGGATGAAAAGATGAAGATCATGCTGCAAATCAATATAAATAGTCTTTGGTTCATAAATTACAGTTAATTGCGAACAAGTTAGATATTCCCCGAAATTTGAATTTTAAAAAATTTATTTTTTATTTGGAACAGATCAGACCTTAAATTGGTTTAATCAACAAACGCACCATTTTTCATGAATTATATCGACTATTATCAAACATTAGGCGTCAATAAGAACTGTACTCCTGAAGAGATCAGGAAAGCTTATCGAAAACTTGCCAGGAAATATCATCCTGATGTCAATTCAGGAAATAAAGAGGCTGAAAAAAAGTTTAAAGAAATCAACGAAGCTAATACGGTTTTAAGTGATCCGGCCAAAAGAGAGAAATATAATACCTATGGCAAGGATTGGGAAAATGCTGATGCTTTTGCTCAGGCGAAACAACGGTCCGGGAGCGCAAGAAGGTCTGGTAATTCAGGTGGGCGAGGAAGGTATAAGGTAAATGGTGAAGACATCGACCCGGAATACTTCTCTGATTTTTTCCAGTCCATGTTTTCTGACCAGGAAGATGGCTTTGGAGGTGGTTCATTCAATAATACCGGGAGATCGGGGCCTAATAATAGCAGAGGGATAGACTATAAATCGATATTGAAATTAAGCCTGGAAGATATCATTAAAGAAGATACTCATGTGTTGGATGTAAATGGCAAAAAAATAAGGATAAAAATTCCTGCTGGTGTAGAGTCAGGACAAACAATAAAAGTAAAAGGGCAGGGGGGCTTCGCTCCAGGTGGTAAGGTTCAGGGTGATCTTTTTATTGAGTTTGATATTCTTCCAAACGCTTTATTTGTGAGGCAGGGAAATGATCTTTATTCAAATCAACAATTGGACTTATATACAGCGGTATTAGGTGGCGAAGCGGATATAAAAACACTAACGGGGAATGTAAAAGTAAAGGTAAAACCGGGCACTCAACCAGGTACCAAAATCAGGTTAAAGTCAAAAGGCCTTCCCGGATATAAAACAGCACAATTGGGTGATCTCATTGTTACGTACGATGTAAAAATTCCTCAGCAGCTATCAGAAATGGAAACTGAATTATTTATGAAGCTTAAAGAAATTGAAATAAAAAATTGATTCTCTTGACATATGTCCGTAATTTTGTGACAAATGGCAAAAAGATTTCCTAAATATGAGACTGGTAGAAGAGAGCCGGATTTAATTGTTTCAGCCCCCGAAATATTATACTATAGTCCTTCGACCATAGATAATTTATTTTCCAAAATTTTTAATCTTATTGGTTTCATTTTCCCTAAAAATCCTGTTCATCACCAGGAATCCGACTTGATCCCCATTATTCGAAAAGGACTTTCAAAGAAAAATCTTGATCATCTTATGAATATGACGGGTCTTGATCTTGGAAGCATGGCAAGCATTTTGCATATTTCAGAACGCACTTTTCACAGGTATACCCATGCTACTACTCTCAATCCAGAAATCTCTGAAAGAATATTTGAGATCGCAAGATTATATACAAAAGGCGAAGAAGCATTTGGGGATCTAGCTTCTTTTAAGATCTGGATGTCTTATCCATCTAAAGCATTAGGATCAAAGCCACCCAAAGAGCTTCTGGACACTTCTCTCGGTATTAAATTAATAGAAGATGAATTAGTCAGGATTGAGCAAGGTATTTATTAATGATTACCGTATACAGGTGCTCTAAATGCAAGTATATCCGTGACCTTTCTGGATTTGGATCATATAAAGTGGGAGGTCGGTGGAATAGCAAAGGTGTTTATATGCTTTATTCTGCAAGCAACCCTTCCCTTGCTTTTCTGGAGAGCTTAGTCCACATGGCACCGATAATCTCAGGAGTTGATTATTGTTTGATGCAATTGCATAGTAAACAAGAATCAATATTGAATTTAAAAGTTGAAGATTTACCCAAAGATTGGCGTTCTGATCCAGCTCCGGAATACCTTAAAAGAATCGGTGATCAATTTATTGAAGAAGGGAAATACCTGATGCTTAAAGTACCTTCTGCAGTTTTACCCATGGAATGGAATGTACTTATAAATCCAAAACATTCTTTAATGGCACAACTTATGGTTGAAACACCTGTACCGGTTAATATTGATCCGAGGATAAAAGGAAAATAATGTAATCAGGCCTTCGCGCATTTTGTGATGGCTTCTACCAATACATCTAAATCGGAAGTAAGTGTATAAACATTGGGTGTGATTCTAACTCCGGAAATGTTTTCCCATACAATTCCTACTGCATGGATTTTATACTTTTCGAATAAAAATGAATCAACCTGGGAAGGGGTCTTGCCATCTATTTGCAATAATCCAATACCACATCCATATTCTGGTTTTAATGAGGTACCTAATTTTACGCCTGGTTGTTGTAATGCTTTTAACGCCCAGTAATTTTTCAAATAATGCAGCCGCTTTTGTTTCCTGTCCCCTCCGATCATTTGATGAAACTGAATAGCTTGTCCAGTTGCTTGCTCAATATGAAACGGCCTTGTACCCAGGTTTTCAAATTTCCTGATATCATCACTTTCTGCATCCGGTGCAGCAAATAATGGGTATAACTTTTTGATTTTATCCTTTTTGATAATAAGTAGTCCGGTTCCGATTGGCGCGCTTATCCATTTATGGAGACTGGTTCCAAAATAATCGCAGTCAAGATCAGAAACGGAATACTGGATATGCCCAAATGAATGAGCTCCATCCAATACAACTTCAATGTTTTTAGAGTGAGCCATAGAAATAATTTCTTTGGCAGGCATGATTTGACCCATCCAGTTAATGATATGAGTCAAATGAATAATTTTAGTTTTAGATGTAATTGCCTCTTCGAATTTTTTAATGATCACCTGACTATTTTCCTGAGGCAATAGATGATCAAGCCACTTCAAGACGATACCATCTCTTTTTTCCCGTTGCTTCCAGGCATTGATCATATTTGGATAATCCTGTTTGCTTAGGATTACCTCATCGCCTTTTTCTAGTCTGAGTCCGAAAATGACTGTTTCCAGCGCTTCTGAGGCATTTCTTTGCATAGCTACCTGATCGGGAGATACTCCTGCCAGATCTGCTAATTTTCTTCGCAATGGTTCCCGTCCCTGATCCAGGATTCGCCACATATAATAAGAAGGAGCTTCATTACTGAACTTTGCAAATCGTTCAACTGCATCCTGGACTACCTTAGGAGCAGGAGCAACACCTCCATTATTCAAATTGATAATGCTTGAACTCACAGTAAAAGCTTGCTGAATCATGCTCCAGAATTCTTCATCAGAAGCCAGAACATCAGAGTCAACGTTTGAATAATCATCAAGAAAATCCTTAAACCGTGTAAGTTGAGGTTTAGACATTGGAAGTATTAACCCAAGACCACTTGCAAGTCCGGCAGTCTTTAAAAAATTCCTTCGATTATCCATATTAGTAGGTTTGTAATCCATAAAAATAAAAAATCCCCATCACTTTGTCATGATGAGGATTTTCAATTAAGCAAGATTGATATTTATTGCTTTACGATTTTGAAGTATGCTACCTGTGCACCGCGTTGAGATAATTGAATAAAATGAGTTCCAGTATTATAACCTGATAGATCGACATTAAATCGATTGATTCCGGTAGTAACATTTATTTTTTCTCTGTGCTCCAAACGGCCTGCCACATCTATAATATTCATATCCAGGTTAGTGGCTTTGATAGCATTAATTTCTATTATGGCATTTTGATACGTTGGAACAGGATATACGATCATAGAGAATGATTTGGCAAATGCATCTGCTACATGGGTAGTTAAAGCCCTGACCAGAGTCACTGAAGAAGTAGTACCTATAGTATTTAAGCTACCATCGGAAGTTATAACTCTTTCATAAAGTGTAAGTGATCCTCCCACTGGTACGAATAAACTTGATAATAAGGTATCGAGAGCTCCGAAAGTAGTTTTGAATGTAGTTAAAGGACCAAGAACACTAGTAGTCAGAATAGCGAAATTTGGAACGATAGAGCCTTGTATTTTATAGATGACCGGGTTTCCATCAGGATCGGTAGCTGCACTCCAGGTCACATTTGCGGTAGAATCTTTTAAACGGCCATCAACTTTTACTGTATCCGTTACTTTAGGACTTGTAATCGTTGCTGCATTAGGGAAATTATTTATTTCTGGCAATAGTTGTCCTCTGACCTCTCCGGCAGGTGCATTGAGAGTATGAATATTCGCATATAATCC
>JBDTUE010000023.1:0-32154 GCA_040007895.1 Saprospiraceae bacterium
CCATATGCAGCAGCGGCAGCCTCCATCAAAGCTTCACTCATAGTAGGGTGTGGATGAACTGACTTTACGATATCCATACCGGTGCATTCCAATTTGCGAGCCGTAACGACTTCTGCAATGAGTTCAGTTACATTGGCACCGATCATATGTGCTCCTAGAAATTCACCATACTTTGCATCAAAGATTACTTTAATGAATCCGGCAGGGGTGCCGGCAGCTTTTGCTTTGCCAGATGCGGAAAAAGGAAATTTGCCAACTTTGATTTCATAACCAGCTTCTCTTGCTCCCTTCTCCGTATATCCAACAGAAGCAATCTCCGGTTGACAGTATGTACATCCCGGAATATTATTATAATCGAGCGGGCTCACATGATGTCCGGCAATATTCTCAACACAGTTGATTCCTTCCGCACTAGCCACATGTGCAAGTGCCTGACCGGGTGTAATGTCTCCGATAGCATATATCCCTGGCACATTGGTTTTACCAAATCCATCCACCTTAATTAAACCTTTTTCAATGACGACACCACATTCTTCCAGTCCCAGGTTTTCAAGGTTAGGTGTTACGCCGGCAGCAGAAAGCACGACATCACATTGGAATGATTCTTCTTTACCGGATTTGCGATCTTTTGTAAACACTACACAACCTTCGCCAGAAGTATCTACCTTGGTTACTTCTGTATTCGCATAAACTTTAATACCAGATTTATTAAATGAGCGGGCCAGTTCTTTAGATATTTCTTCATCTTCCCTTGGGACCAGGCCTTGTTCCATAAACTCGATGACGGTTACTTCCGTACCAATGGCATGATAAAAATAAGCAAACTCTACCCCGATCGCCCCGGCACCTACCACGACCATTTTCTTTGGTTGTGAAGTCATCGACATAGCTTTGCGATATTCTATAATTTTAACTCCATCGATGGGAAGATTAGGGAGTTGTTTGGCACGTCCACCGGTCGCAAGGATAATGTGATCCGCGGTGTATTCATCTTTTTTACCAGCTGGGTCGGTAACTTCAACAGATTTATTTTTGGTTAATTTACCGTGTCCATTAATGACCGTGATTTTATTTTTCTTCATCAGGAATTGAACTCCTTTGCTCATTCCATCCGCTACACTGCGGCTACGTGCCACTATAGCATTGAAATCAGCCTGGCCTCCTTCTACCTTAATACCATAATCAGAAGCATGCTGAAGATATTCGAATACCTGGGCACTTTTAAGAAGCGCTTTGGTAGGAATACAACCCCAATTGAGACATATACCTCCCAGGTTTTCTTTCTCTACGATGGCAACCTTTTTACCTAATTGAGCAGCTCGTATTGCTGCCACATAACCCCCGGGACCACTCCCAATAATGATAATATCAAAGTTCATGTTATATGAGTTTTTTAGCGCCGCAAAGATATGATTATATATGCAACATTATCGATGCACCGTCTGTACTTTGGCCAGTCCCTCGGAATAGTCCCGGACGTCTGGAAAGACGGCTTCGTAAATTGCTTTACCGGATGGATTTATAAACCCTATACCTTCTCCCAGTGAATATCTCGCCGTCTCATTATTAAAATCCCACCCAAGCAAAAATATATTGGCTATACGATGGTGACCCATTGTGTCAAGGTAGCCGGTTAGATTGTCTTTGATAAAACAAGCCAGACTATTGCTAAACATATTGATCTGAGTATATTGAAAAGGTGTCAGTCGTTTGCCCCGAAGATCAAACATCGCAAAAGAATCATTTTTAAAGACAGACCATCGGTCAGATCCCAGTGCCATGACATCACTTCCATCGATGTCATTTAATTTTTGCCCACTCTGATCGATTAAACTCCATGTATTGCCTTTTTTTACTCCGGCTATATCATGTTGAAATGGTGTCACCTCGTCATAGATTGGCTCAACCATCATGTGATCACCCGTATCAATAAAACCCCAATGCCCTTTCACATTAGTTGCAATCCGGTTGAAATAAAATTCACCGATATCGTCATACATCGGTTTAATCACGATGACACCAGATGTATCCAAAAGTCCCCACCAACCACCATTGGAAATACGGGCAAAGCCATTTTTGAAGGCAAATGCTTGTTCCCAACTGTCTTCGCTGATGAGTTTGCCATGTTGATTAATGAACTGGTACCTGTTATTCTTTTTGACCATTGCTATACCTTCATGATAATCTTCGGCCCAATCCCAAATGGTATCAACTACTAAGGAGCCTGTTGAATCAACAAACCCGAAATTTCCATCTAATACTTTTATTCTTCCTCTCCCATCTTTAAAACTCCATGTTCCCCGGAATAGTGGTTCTAATATCCATTCTCCTTGAGTATCGATATATCCCCAAAGCCCTTTTTTAGAGGCGGCTGCACGATGCTGGGCAAAGTCACGACAATCGTCAAACTGTTCATCAATTGCTATCTCACCATTTTTATTGATATATCCCCATTTAATCCCTGGTTCGATATAGTCTTCCGCTATCAGCTCTTTTTCTGATAACTCCTCGGGCCTGGTATTCGGATGATCTTCCTTACAGCCTGCAAGACAAGCTAATAATAAAAGAGGTAAAATAAATTGTAGTCTAAAGGATATCTTTAAAAATACCATGGGGCAAAAATATTATCTTCAAATTGATTCACGGTTTTTTTCCTGATCAGATTAAATCCAGAAAAATCGTTAGGAAACGATTTTCTGCCCTCCGGGCTGACGAAGTAATTGTAAAGCAATTACTTGTCAGGGTTAACCCCGATATTGAAAATGAATGAATTCCTCCAAAATAAATGTTCGCAATTCATTAATTTTCATCCGATTTTCTATCAGATCATCGGATTACGCTTAGAAATTTCTGAAGCGTGATCTCGGTTAAATTAAAGTTTTTATAATATACGGTTTGGCTGTGATTTTCCCGCACCGGTGACCGTTAGGTGATTGTTGAAAATGAATTCATTACTAATGCCAAAATATCTTTTCATTTTATTAGTCCTTGGCCTTAGCACTAAAATGAAGGGACAGCATAAAACCAGGATTGAGGATTGCAATTGTATTGTAAGCATACCTGGTACGTTCAAAATGTATGTCGATACGATTGAGACCGCGATTGGAAAAATGGTAAACCATACATTTGTCGATAAGGACTCAATCCTTAATTATCAGCTTTTTTTTGTCGATTATCCGGAAGGCACCATGCACTCCGATTCAATATTGTTGATGGAAGATTTTTTTACTTCGACGATTGATGAATCGGTATTGAAAGTAAATGGAACTAAAAAATATGAATCCGAGATTAATCAATTTGGTTATCCGGGATGGTTTTGGAAAATAAATTTTGGCAGAAACAAATTTATTAAAACAAAATCCTTTATGGCAGGACGAAGGTTTTATACGATGCAGGTAATAGGCAATCTAAACTACGATCTCGATAAACTAACCTTTCCATTTTTTGATTCCTTCCAATTCATTGATCTCAAAAAAGTGAAACGAACATAAGGCATTCCCTCAACAGATGAACATTATACTCAATTCTTCAGAACAATAATTTTTCTTGTCGCCGTCATATTGCGCTGACTAATGGTATAATAATAAACCCCATTGGCCAATTGTTCAACTGGTATTGAAAATTGATTCTGCCCCTGGATCAGGTTCAATGATTTTTTAAACACAAGTACTCCCATTACATTTGAAATCATTAATTCAGATAAGCCTGGATTCAAAGCATTTACTTTTATTGATAATTGATTTCTTACCGGATTGGGAAAGGTTGAAATTTCTCCCTGGAATGGATTTAAAGTTCTGAGGTCACTGGTAACACATGCGCCGGAATTTTTTTGAGCTACAGGGATAAAATATTTTCCTGGGAAAATAGGCCCTGGAAAAGTGACGTCAAAGCTGCCTAAAGTGGTTACTAATTTAAGGTTGATCAGTAAATCATAATTGCCAGGTGTATTTTCAGAAGTAGGAGTGCCCCTTAAGACGATACAACCAATTTTATTCTTTTCAAAGACACAATTTCCCGGGTTGCAAAAATATTTTATTCCTTTTGGCAAGCCTACTACAGCTTTAGAAGTATCCAGGGAGGCATTGATCAAACCAAGCGTAAGATTAGATCCACCAAACGGAACTGTTACTGTATCCGGAATGCTTACAGTCAGTGGAAATTCATAGAGTTGATCGATACATGCCGTTTTGTTAATACCCCCAAGTTTTGTGCTGTCGTTATACGGTCTGGGGTAGATCCCTGCTGCACTATCCTTGTATAAAATGTTAGGTGTACATACGGGAGTTTGACCATAGATTATGTACATTTGGAATAATGCAATCATCAATAATAAACTTCGGATTTTCATATGCAGAGACTTTAGACAAAAATATACGATTTAAAAACATCGGTAATTTACGGAGACTTTTTTGTATTGCCATTCATGCAAGGTTTTCAATAATTTGTATTATTTGTTTTTTCACTTTCTTCGGTTTTGCACATTCCAGTGGGATCCGGGGAATTGTAAGAGATAATAATACGCTTGAAACTTTACCTTCTGCATCTATACGGTATGGAACTACAGGAATAGTTAGTGATGACCAGGGTAAATATTCAATTGCATTAAGTCCAGGCCGATATGATGTTGAGATTTCATATATCGGGTTTGAAACCTTAAAAAAAAATGTGACTGTTACAACTGGTCAATGGCTTGAGCTTGATTTTAATTTGCATCCCTCAGAAAATGTGCTTCAAACAGCAGTGATCAGTGATTCCAGGTACAGTAAACCAATCACTGAAAGTACTATTTCCATCGAAGTGCTGAGAGCTTCCTTAATAGATCATATTAACAGTACCTCTATTGAAGGTGCACTTGATCGTGTGCCGGGAGTAAATATGGTTGGAGGTCAGGCTAATATCCGGGGTGGGGCAGGTTATAGTTATGGAGCCGGCAGCAGGGTCTTATTGATGATTAATGATCTTCCTGCATTACAGGCCGATGCTGGATATCCTAATTGGGATGATGTACCTATTGAAAATATTGAACAAGTAGAAATAATTAAAGGGGCTGCCTCCGCAAGTTATGGTTCCTCTGCATTAAATGGCCTTATTCATGTTCGCACCAAATATGCTAAGTCAGAACCCGTTACAAGAGTAAGTATTTTTTATAATCCTGTATTAGCACCAAAAGATAAATCACAACAATGGTGGACGTCGGCTCCTTATACGGAAGGTATTAGTTTTTCACACGCTCAAAAATATGGTAAACTGGACCTGGTCCTCGGAGCATATGGGCAGAAGTTTCAAGGATTTAATCAAACTACCCGAGGAGAAAACATCAGAGGCAACGGGAGCATCCAATATCGCATAACAGATCGCCTCAGTATTGGAACACACTTTAATTTAAATAAGAGAAATAGTAATAGTTATTTTTATTGGAAAGATGGGGTACATGCTATCTATAGACCCGACTCTCTTACCCTGAGCAATTCCAATTCATTTAGATATCATGTGGATCCTTTCATTACTTATTTTGATCAATCCAATAATAAACATTCGTTGAGATCCCGAATCTATGTGGTGGACAATGGGGTTTCCGGAGGGCAATCAAATAGTTCCACTTTAGTTTATACGGAATATCAATTTCAACGGCATTGGGAAAAAGCAAAAGTATACGGTACCGGAGGCTTGGTTTACAATTATAATACCAGCAATTCGGATTTATTTAAACGGGTTCCATTTACTACTGTTAATAAAGCCTTATTTATCCAATTGGATAAAAAAATAAGTGACCATACCACTTTGACTGGTGGCTGGAGGTTTGAAGATTATAGGTTACATCGCCCTGAAGTCTTTATAGATGATACCTTACCAGGAGGAGTACGTACAGAAAATAAAAGCTTATTCCGGTTTGGCATCAACTCAGGTTTGACGAAAGGATTGTTTGCGAGAGCATCCTGGGGTCAGGGGTTCAGATTTCCAACCCTGGCTGAACAATTTATAGTCACCAATTTTGGCTCAACGTTTATTTCCCCAAATCCAAAGCTGCACAGTGAAACAGGGTGGAGTAGTGAAGTCGGTTTAAAACAGGCTTTAATCATTGGCAATACAAAAGCATTTATTGATGCAGCCCTTTTTTGGTCAAAATACCAGGATATGATGGAATTTACATTCACTGGTTTCGTCAAAGGTTTTCAATCTCAAAATATAGGTGACACGGATATAAAAGGATATGAATTGACCATGGGTGGTATAACATCTTTTAATACGCACAAGTTAACTTACAGTACCGGGTATACGTACATAAATCCGCTTTTTGCCAATTTTACTGAAGAAGACAATCGGAGATCTTCTGCTGATTTCAATATATTAAAGTATCGGTCTAAACATTTATTCAAATTTGATCTGGAGGATGAATTTAATGGATGGACACTTGGAACAGGGGTATTGTATACGAGTAAAATGGAGGCTGTTGATGCTATCTTCGAATTTGTAATAAAAGGATTAAAAGAATATCGTGTGACACATGGTGGATATACGATCATGGATCTGAGAATTGCCAGGAAAATCAAAGCATTTAATTTCAATTTCATTATTAAAAACCTGTTGAATGAAGAGTATACTGCCCGACCTGCTATATCAGAATCTCCAAGAAATCTCACGTTTAGAGTGGATTATAACTTTTAATAAACTATAAAATGAATACAACAGTATTTAATCTTTCATCATCCTTTAATAATCAATAGCCCGGCTCTTGGAAATTACTTTTAATACCCCGGCTGTTTTATTTCCCGCCATCAGTCTTTTAATGTTGGCCTATACCAACCGATTCCTTGCGTTGGCCAACCTTATTCGCAAGTTACATGAAGAATACCTACAGGGTAAAAATGAAAAAACAATTCTTTTACAAATTGTGAGTTTAAGACGACGATTATATTATGTGCGCTGGATGCAGGGCCTTGGTGTTTTTAGTTTTCTTATTTGTGTTTGCACTATGTATTGCATTTACAGCGGGTGGCAAGTTTTTGCCCAGGGACTTTTTGCACTTAGCCTTATTTCTCTATCGATTTCATTAGTATTCTCCCTGGTGGAAATAATCCAATCTACTAAAGCCCTTGAGCTTGAGCTCAGCGATATCCAGGGACTTGGAGAAGATGAAATCCTTACTGAACTTTGGAAAAGATATAAAAACAGGAATAAAAAAAGGCCCGATAATGACCGGGCCCTATAAATTATTTTAAAATGTAGTCGGAATTATTTTGGAATCCGAAGCATCTGACCTGGATATATTTTGTCAGGATGTTTAAGCATCGGTGTATTGGCTTCAAAGATTTCATTGTAACGCATAGCATCTCCATAAAAATGTTTTGCAATCTTAGAAAGCGAATCCCCTGATTTTACTTCATACATATCAGCTTCAGGTTCGGGTGGTGCCAGTACAGAAATCCGATCATCGACAGAAGCTACACCTTCTACATTACCCAGAGCCAGAATTACTTTTTCTTTATCTGATTGTGTACTCGCCTGTCCATATGCAGTGACTTTGTCACCATCCAGGTCAAGATCCAGATTTTGAATATTAAGCCCAAGACCAGTAACATAACTTTGCATAGCAGTTATTTTTCTTTCTCTTTCTGTAGCCGCAGCATCGGCAGCAGCTTCTTCATCTGCTTTTTTAGAGCCAAATAATTTTTCTCCGGCTCCTTTTAAAAATGAAAATAATCCCATAAGATACTTTTTTTTAGATTTTAAATAATTTCAATTGCAATGATACTAATTTCTCATCCATTTGAACAATAAACAATTTAACTTAAAAAAAATTTAAATATTGCCTTCATGGGGCCTATTTGCTTATGATTTGAAGGAAAATCCATTATAATCCGATACTTAATAGGTTGATTTGATTAGAAATATCTGGGAGCTATGACTATTAATAATATTGCAGGGTTATTAACTAAATGGTGTATTTCGTGATGCAAAACTTTGTTTTCCCTGACTAAGGATATTGATATTATAATCTGCCAAAAAATGATATATTTGTGCCGCTTTTTAAATATATATATCCAAAAAAAATAATATGTTAGGTAAAGGTTTAGTGAAGTTTTTCTTCGCCCTGCTAGTCGTCGTTTGTGTAATGCAATATTTATTCATGCTTCCAACCTCCAGGATTGAAAACAAAGCAGATAAATATGCTCAACAATTGTCAGATTCTTTGCCAGATAGCATTGATGCCAGTGCTGCTTATAAAGACTTCAGAACAAAGTATCTAGATTCCATATCTCATGAAACAATATTTAAAATTCCAGGTATTAAAAACTATACATACGAAGAATTAAAGCGTCAGCAATTGGCTCTGGGCCTTGACCTTAAAGGGGGAATGCAGACGATGTTGAATGTAGACTTAAAAGATTTTTTAATCCGCTTATCGAAGGATAACAAAGATCCGGATTTCCTTGCAGCCTTGGATAATGCCGAAAAGGCAATGCGATCTGATAACAGGAACTACATCACTATTTTTGGCGAGGAGTTTGACAAACTTGCAAAGGGGAAAAAACTTGCTTCCATTTTTCAAAGAGATGCTGGTTTAAAATCACAGATCAATCTGGAGTCATCCGATGCTGCAGTATTGGGAATATTACGAACCAAAGCAAATGAAACTGTAAAACTGACCTTTGACCGGCTGAAAAATCGTATAGATAAATTCGGAGTAATTCAACCAAACGTATCCCTGGATGTGGCCAGAGACCAGATCTCTGTAGAATTGCCAGGTATTGAAAACCCTGAACGAGCCAGAAGATTACTTCAAACAACAGCTAAACTTGAGTTTTGGGATGTTTATCGTGCCGGGGATCCCGGATTAACTTCACCAAGTATACTCAATACTATTGTGGATGCTGATGCATTGCTAAAAAGAGCAATGGGTGGTGATACAGTTACGGTAGACTCTATTTCAAGAATCGACACGATTCCCGTTTATCCTCAGCAAGATAGTCTGGGTAATAATATTGGTGACACAACATTCACATACGACACCGTTAAAGTCGCTGCTGATCCTTTGGCTAACAGAGGTCCCCTTTTAAAAGAACTTACTCCAAACTTTGTCAACCAGGATCGAACAAATTTCACATTCTCGCCATCCGTCATGGGTGTGGCTGATGGTAATCAGAGAACTAGCGTAATGAACTTATTGACCAGACCGGAAGTTAAAAATTTATTTCCTAAAGAATTAGGATTCAGGTGGTCTGCTAAACCTATCAGTCTTACCAGTCAGACAGAAGGCCAAAAAAGCAATATGTATTTCCTTTATGCGATAAAAATGAAAAAGGGCACCGACGTTGCCCCCATTGAAGGAGATAGGGTTGTAGACGCAAAGCCTTCCAGTAACAGGAATGGTCAGACCACGGTAACCCTTAAAATGGACAATCCGGGATCAAAAGTGTGGGCAGATATGACTACTAAAGCGGCCCAGGATAATAACAGAGAGGTAGCGATCCTTCTCGATGATGAAGTAGTATCAGCACCCAGTGTAAATGGCCCAATTACCGGTGGCGATACTGAAATTTCAGGATCCTTTACCGTACAGGAAGCAACAGATCTTGCTAATATATTACAGGTAGGTAAACTCCCTGCGCGTACCAGGATCATCCAGGAATCATTGATTGGTCCTTCGCTCGGAAAAGAAAATATCAATAAAAGTTTATGGTCAATGGGTATTGGGTTTTTACTTGTACTCCTTTTTATGGTATTCTATTACAATAAAGGTGGTGTAGTTGCGATCATTGCTTTGATTGCTAACTTGTTTTTTATAATTGGCGCTTTAGCTTCATTGGGAACTGTACTTACCTTACCTGGTATTGCAGGTATAGTTCTTACCATGGGTATGGCAGTGGATGCAAACGTCATTATTTATGAAAGGATCAGGGAGGAAGTGAGGGCAGGAAAATCCATGCTTACCTCGATCTCAGAAGGATTTAAACATTCAATGAGTGCGATCCTCGACTCTAATATTACTACACTATTAATTGGATTAGTACTTATATATTTTGGAATAGGACCTATTAAAGGATTCGGAACTGTGTTGGTGATTGGTATCGTGTTTACCGTTTTCACTGCTTTAATGATGTCCAGGTTGATGATTGACTGGTATGTTTCCAAGGGAAAAGAAATTAATTTCTGGACTCCTTTTACCAAAGATCTTTTTACTCATTTCAATTATGATTGGATTGGAATGCGTAAGAAAGCTTACATCTTCTCTATTGCTGTATCTGTGATTGGTTTGATCTCCATTTTTACCAGGGGTTTTGATCTTGGTGTGGATTTTAAGGGAGGATATTCTTACAATATTCAATTAGGTAGTATCCAAATATCTACGGATGAACTCAATAAAAGCCTAACCCAAACTTTGGGTGGTGTACCGGTGATTAAAGCTGTTGATGTAAATAACACTTATAATGTGACCACCAGCTACCTTATTGACGATGTCTCTGCTGAAGCACCAGATAAGGTATTAGCTAAAATTCTAGAAGGGTTAAAAACGTTACCGGGTGGCGAAAATCTTAAATTGGAAGAATTAAATAATCCAAATGGTAAAGGAATTCATATTACAAGCTTCTCAAAAGTAGGACCTACGATTGCAGATGATATTAGAACTAGTGCTATTTGGGCCACGCTTATAGGGCTCCTGGTTGTAGGGCTTTATATTTTGATTCGATTCCGCAAATGGCAATATAGCCTTGGAGGCATAGTCGCATTGACACATGATGTATTATTCGTTACAGGGATATTCTCAATTTTTAAAGGTGGATTGATTCCAATTCCGCTTGAGATCGATCAAAATTTCGTGGCTGCTATCCTGACGCTGATAGGTTACTCAATCAACGATACTGTAATTGTTTTTGATAGGATCAGAGAATTTATGGGTCATTATTCTACGAATACACAGCCGGAAATCATTAATAAGGCTATCAACACTACACTGACAAGGACCATTATTACAGCTCTTACAGTATTCTTTTCTGTATTTGTATTACTGATATTTGGAGGTAGTTCTATCAAGGGATTTGCATTTGCAATGACGATTGGTGTTCTTGTAGGAACGTATTCATCAATCTTTATATCTGCGCCGATATTGGTTGACTTTTCTTCTAAAAAATCTTTTGATAAACCGGTAGGAATCCAGGGAAATAAGGATACTAAAGCGGGACCTAAAGTGACTCCAGCAAAAGTTAAATAAACTTAAAAGATAATTGTAATACCAGAGCCGGCTTGATTAACAAGCTGGCTCTTTGTATTTTTAGTTCAGATTTGCAGTTAATTTGACACATGTTTAAATTCATTCCGGTTACTTTTCCATTCTTCTTGCTGGTCTTATATTCGGGTTGTGTTACTGTTCAAAAAGCAAAATCAGCGGCTGACGCATTTGAAAGAAAACAATATTTTATTGCTGCCAGCTTATATGAAAAAGAATTCGAATCCAACTCAGATGAATCTTACAAGTCCAAATTAGCTTATGGTGCAGCTATGTCATTCAAAAATATTAATGAAACCAATCAGGCAGTCAGGTGGTTTAGTGAAGCTGCCAGGCTGGACTTCGGAGATATAGCATGGCGTGAACTCGGTCTGTCTCAAATTCAACAGGGGCAATATGATGCGGCCATTCAGACCTTTGAAACCATAATGAATAAAAAAGGGAATTCAGAAGAATTCAGGTTATTACTTTCTACAGCGAGACAAGCAAAACTCCAGGCACAGGAAAATCTGAATATTTATATAGTTTCTCCTCTTGCACTGAATACACCCGCTTCAGAATATAGTCCTAGTGTAGATTACAATGGTCATCTTGTTTTTACTTCAGACCGGCCATCACTTACCACTCCGGATGTCTATAAATGGACTGGTCGAAACTATTCAGATCTTTATATTGGAAAACCGGAAAATGGTGAAGTGTCCTCCTTTTCTGCAGATATTAACACGACTGGCAATGAAGGTCCTGCTACCTTTAATCAAGCCGGCAACGTAGTTCTTTTTACAAGGTGTGGTCTTACCACGAATGCAGTCGATGGTTATTGTAAAATTTATATGTCTGTATATGATGGTGGTAAATGGTCTGCAGGTACACCGTTAGCATTCCAAAAAGAATCTATCAATTATATTCATCCATGTTTTGCTGTACACGACTCGGTCGTGTTTTTTGCTTCAGATGATAGTAAGGGTGAAGGTGGTTTTGATATCTATTATTCTGAATGGAAAGATGGTAACTGGGCTGGTCCGGAAAGGCTCGGCAGGCGCATAAATAGCAGTAACAATGAAAAGTTTCCATTCATGTACGCAGATACTTTGTATTATGCTTCGGATCGCCTTGGGGGATTAGGAGGGCTTGATATCTATAAATCATTTGTCAACACAGCAGGAGAGTGGCAACCTCCAATTAATTTAAAAGCACCTATTAACAGCAATGAAGATGATTTTGGTTTAATAATAGATCCTAATTCTTCCGGTGAACAGTTAAAGGGATATTTTTCAAGTTCACGGACTGGAGGCTTAGGAAAAGATGATATTTATAGTTTCGTTAGAACTCAAACAGATGAATCAGTACTTGTTTATAATGCACCTAAAAAAGATACAGTGGTCGCTATAAAGAAGGCAATCAAGTATCAACTATTCTTGTCTATTAAAGTAGTGCAGGCTGTCCATGAAAATCCGGAAGACCCCAACAGTAAGGTTATCCTTCGTAAACCATTATCGAATGCTTTGGTTCTAGTGAAAGAAGGTGAAACACCAATCCAATTGAGAACGAATCCAAATGGAAATGCAGTTCAGGAGATAAAGTATGATGAAAATTATTTTGTATTGGCCAACTTTCCGGGATTGCTTAATGCAAGTAAATCCATTTCAACAACTAATTATAGGGATGAAAATAATCCATTGCGAACAATCAATGTAGAAATCTTATTGGACAAAGCTTATACCGGCAAAGAAGTTATTATTTCCGATATTTTTTATGATTTGGACAAATGGTTTATCCGTGCTGATGCAGAACCTTCGCTTAATCAATTAACTCAATTACTCAAAGACAACCCTAAAATTAAAATACAACTATCATCCCACACAGATTGCCAGGGAAAAGATGATTACAATCTCGATTTATCGAATAAAAGAGCAAAATCGGCTATTGATTATCTTGCTCTGCATGGTGTTTCCGCGGATCGCTTAAAGTCAAAAGGATTTGGTGAAACTCAACTGGTAAAAAAATGTGTTTGTGAAACATGCACTGAAGAGGAACATCAGGCTAACCGCAGGACAACCTTTACGATACTGGAATAAATCCTACACCACTGAACTGAAGATTTTTAAGATCTCTCCAAATCATACCTTTGAGTTCTTTACTGTTAGCTAATTTTTCCAATGTATCGCATTGATATAATAAAAAAGCATCCAGGTTGATCAATTGATATGGCTTTGGTGTTGTATAGATTCCTAATAATTCAGGTGATATTCCAAAAGAGACTACTAACTTCAAATCCAGACTTCGCCACAATAAACTATAATTTTCATTCTTGCCAGACTCTATATACTGGTGATAACATTGATCCTGTGTCCATCCGAATGCTGAAATCATTTTTTCTAAAAAAGCCATTACGTCCGGTGCTACGTGATGATGAATCAGAATAATGTTTTTGCCTGATGCATCCGGGTTTTGAACTGGCTCGGTCATTAAATAATGTTTGGTTTCAGACGGAAAAAGCATGGTAAAGAAAATTTATTTAATTAATGGGTAGATAATTGGCTTTGCTTCAACGTTTAAGCACTGGAACTAAAATTTTATTTTCCCTATATTTGCAAAGATAACATCGTATTCATATGGATTATTCAATAAAAATAGAAAAGACTAAAAAATCAAAGATCACTGAAGTAGATCTTGAAAAAGCTCCATTTGGAAGAGTATTTACTGATCATATGTTCGTCGTGGATTATATTAATCACGAATGGGTCAATGCTACGATCATGCCGGTTCAGTCACTGGCAATGCATCCTGCTAACCTTACCTTACATTATGGACAGGCTATTTTTGAAGGAATGAAAGCCACCAAGGATATTAATGGTCTTCCGGTACTATTCCGGCCCGAATTAAATGCCAGAAGAATGAATACTTCTGCCCGAAGAATGAGCATGGCCGAGATCCCGGAAGAATTATTCCTCGAGGCTTTAGAGACTTTAATTGAACTTGATTCACAGTGGATTCCAAGTGGACCAGAAGGATCTTTATATATAAGACCCTATATGTACGCTCAGGATAGTTTTATAGGTGTTGCAGCGTCAGAATCTTACCGTTTTGTAATTCTATTATTGCCGGTAGGACCTTATTTTTCAGCTCCCGTTAAGCTTTGGGTTGAGAGAGACTATATCCGAGCAGCCAAAGGAGGAACTGGTGCAGCTAAATCTGCAGGCAATTATGCGGGCTCATTATATCCTGCTAAAATGGCCAGGCAAAAAGGTTATGATCAAATCCTTTGGTTGGATGCTATTCATCATAAATTTATTGAAGAAAGTGGTACGATGAATGTGTTTTTTGTCATTGGAGATGTAGTGGTTACCCCATCGTTAGAAGGTACTATACTTGAAGGTATTACCCGTGCATCGGTCATCACGATTTTAAAAGAAAAGGGTTATACCGTTCAGGAAAGAGCGGTGAGTATAGATGAACTATATCTCGCAAATGAAAAAGGTATCCTGCTTGAAGCTTTTGGAGTAGGTACTGCAGTCGTAGTCATTCCGGTTCAGTCTATAGCAGATGGTGAAAATAAGATTGAATTTGCTACTGAAAAATTCCAGATAGCACCTATGCTCAAAGCAGAAATAAATGGTATCAGAAAAGGTATCCTGCCTGATAAGCATCATTGGATAAAAAAAATACAGGTGAAGGAGCCAGTTATTGCCGAATAAACTCTTGTCAGGGATATCGCGTTTCAGTCTGTATTATTTCTACCTGATTTTTTTTATTAAAGTACTAATTTGCTTTTGATAAATCTTTCTCTCACTTCACGATTTTGAAATTGCATTTAATCCGATAGCTATTGGATTTGATTTTGAAGTTGTATTTGAACTCTTTTAATTGTGGAGTTCAAAAAAACTTCCGTTTGCAAACTGGCTCATTTGACTTAACCTAATTCCTTATTTTTGCATACCGATGTTGACTATCCGACCCGAATCTCTCCTGAATCATCTTGAGTTTGATAAAATAGCCGGTCTGCTTCTTGAACTTTGTCTTATTGAAGATACCAGGCATAATTATTTTCCACTTAAATTAGAAACGAATAAATCTATTCTTGATCTTTGGTTAGATCAGGTCCTTGAATTTAAAAGCGCCTGGGAGCATAACGAAATGATTCCAGTGAAGGCGATACCTTCAATCACCGAGAGCCTTGAATTCCTTTCTATTGAGGATTATACGTTAGAACAGGAAGCATTGGTCAATGTACTTGTGGCTTTGTCCAATCTTCACGAACTATCGCATTTTTTTGAAGATCCCGAACGGCAAAGTCGTTATCCGATTGCTAGCGCTGAATATAAAAATATCTCATATCAACCGGTATTGTACAAAGAATTCAGACTGGTCTTTGACGATCATGGCCAGGTAAGACCTGATGCATCCCCTGAGTTAAAAAGTATTTCAAGAAGCATTAAAGCCAAGGAATACGATATAGACCAGGTATTTAAGTCATTGATGGGGGAATTTAGAAAAAATGGTTGGCTGAGTGAATCAGGAGAAAGTATTCGTAACAACAGAAGGGTAGTTGCAGTTGGTTCAGAACATAAAAGGAAAATTAAAGGAATCATTCACGATGAGTCCGCAACAGGCAAAACTACATTCATAGAACCGGAGATTATCATAGAGAAAAATAACGAACTCTTTGATTTGGAAATGGACTATCAAAAGGAACTTTACCGGATCTTTAAAGCATTGAGTCATACCTGTCATCTTCAGATTGACTTGTTACAGGCAGGTTGGAAGTTGATTATTCATTTTGATTTTATTAGGGCAAAAGCACTGTTAGGAGCCAGGTACCATGGTTATAGACCAGAAATATTCGATCGCCCCCAATTGAAAATCAAGGCTGGAAGGCATCCCTTATTATTTATCAAAAACAATAATCTAAAGAGAGAAACTATACCCTTTGATCTACATTTATTGGGAGAAAACCGGATACTAATTTTAAGCGGTCCCAATGCAGGAGGCAAATCAGTAGCGATGAAAGCAACAGTACTAATTCAATTGATGTTGCAGACCGGTATGTTGATTCCTGTGCATGAGGCCAGTGAGATGGGTATATTTCATTCTTTTCTGGGAGATATAGGCGATCATCAATCCCTTGAAGAAGATCTAAGTACTTATAGTTCGAGATTGTTGATCATGAAACAATTTCTTGAAGTTGCCGACGAGCGAAGCCTGATTTGTATTGATGAATTTGGATCCGGTACAGATCCCAAATTGGGTGGTGCTATTGCAGAAGCTTTATTATTGGCTATCAATAAAAGGAAATCTTTTGGTGTAATCACCACACATTATTCTAACCTTAAAGTATTGGCATTTAAAACGAAAGGATTGATTAATGGTGCTATGGTTTTCGATACTGAACATTTGAAACCTACATTTGCTCTAAAAGTTGGAAGACCTGGAAGTTCTTATGCCTTTGAAGTTGCTTATCGTAGTGGCCTGGATCCAGCTGTTATTGAGCATGCTAAGAAAAGGACAGACCAGGATCAAAAAGAACTTGAAGAGCTGCTGATTGAATTGCAGCGGGATAAATTGCAATTAGAAGATCAATTAAAAATGGTCAAAGAAAAGGAGGACCGGCTTGATCGCCTGGTCAAATCTTATGATACGCTGACAGCTGATTTTGAATTGCGCAGGAAAAAACTTAAACTGGATCAGAAGACCTGGGAAATCAATGCATCAAAAGAATTATCCTATAAGGTGGAGAAGACAATTAAAGAAATCAAGTCCGCTCCGCAGACCAAACAAATCATTTCAAAAAAACATTTAGACATTGCTAAAGAACAAATAAATTCCCTGGAATCCGAAGTAAGAATTTTAGATAAAGAAATTCAACAATTGGAGCGAGTCCATTCAAAACCTATAGCGCTTGGTTCATTTGTGAGGATGAAGAATGGTTCTGAAATTGGAAAAGTCATGTCAATAAGGAACTCAAAAGCGGAAGTGGCAATGGGTTCAATGATTATGAATATCATGTTGAGAGATCTGATTTCAACCAAAGACCCATTGGAAGAGTCGTTTTCAGTTAAGTCAAAAACTATCCTGGTTGAAGAAAAGTCAGTCGAATCGAGCCTTGATATAAGAGGAATGAGCAAATCTCAGGCAATAGATTTATTACAAAACTATCTTGACAGGGCCTTACTTTCTAACGTTCATGAAGTTCGGATTCTCCATGGTAAGGGAAGTGGTATACTTAGAGACCTGGTTAAATCTCAGGCAAAACTATATAAATCGATTAAAAAAATAATTCACCCGCCAGTTGAAGCAGGTGGAGACGGTGTCACGATTATTGAATTATAAATGCCAGGTATGAGCTATGAGGTATGAGCTATGAGGAGAAATTCGGTGTTAACTGACACCTGACACCTCGTACCTCAAACCTCCTACCTCCTACCTGATACCTCTTACCTTTTTATCTATTGAACTTCTACTCCGGCAAAATGGAATGACGCCTCAATGCCTGCATTTTCATCGGAATCCGAGCCGTGAACAGCATTTTCACCAACATTTTTTGCATATAGTGCCCGTATAGTCCCTGGTGCAGCTTGAGCTGGATTAGTGGCTCCGATTAGTTTACGAAAGTCATCAACTGCATTATCCTTTTCGAGAATGGCCGCAACGATAGGTCCTGAACTCATAAAATCAACCAATTCTCCGTAAAATGGTCTCGCTTTATGCACTTCATAAAATCTACCTGCAGTTTCTTTGGAGAGCTTAGTTAGTTTTAAAGCTATTATTTTGAATCCGGCATCCGTGATCTGATGTAATATGTTTCCGATGTATCCTGACGCCACAGCATCAGGCTTTATCATTGTAAATGTGCGATTGTTCATTTTTTTGATTATTTTTTGCGCCGCAAAGATAAATTGAATTCACCATATCATTCAGGAGATTCCAAATTTTTACCGATATTTGCGCCGCTTAATGGAAGATATTCCCCAAATAAAAAGTCTGCTCGCTCTACCACAGAATGTAGTGATACTTTCGCACCGCAATCCGGATGGCGATGCTATTGGATCCTGCCTGGCCTGGATGCTTTATCTTCAGAGTAAAGGACATAAGGTCCACGTGATCTTGCCGAGCGAGTATCCGCTCAATTTTGCCTGGATGCCCAAAGCAGAGGAGATTATAATTTATGATCTACAACCTGAACGGTCCAAAGAAGTCATCCAAGTAGCTTCATTGATCTGTTTTCTGGATTTTAACGCACTGGATCGGATAGATAAGATGACAGAGTTAGTAAGGTCCAGCCCTGCAAAAAAGCTAATGGTAGATCATCATATAGATCCAGAACCCGTTGCAGATTATATGGTAAGCGATCCTCTCGCAAGCGCTACATGTGAGTTGATTTTTGATGTCATTAAAGCTTTGGGAGATGAAAAATTAATTACCCCTGCCATCGCTGAGTGTCTTTATACCGGGATTATTACCGATACCGGAAGTTTTAGTCATGCCCTCAATCCTGCAATCCTGGTTAAAAGTGCAAGGCTGCTTGAATTAGGTGTGGATAATGATAAGCTTCAAATTCTGATATTTAAGAATTTACCTGAAAAACAACTTCGTCTGTTAGGGTATTGTTTATATCACAGAATGGAAATAATACCTCAATATCAGACTGGTATGATTTATCTTACTAAAGAGGATTATTCTAAGTTTTCGATTTCCCGGGGTGATACAGAAGGTATTGTTAATTATCTATTGATGCTCAAGGAAGTCAAAGTGGCTGTATTAATTACTGATCAGAATGGAATCATCAAATTTTCATTCCGATCCAAGGGGGATATATCCGTTCAGGCTTTGGCCCGTCAGTATTTTAATGGAGGTGGTCATAAAAATGCCAGCGGAGGTTACCAGCATACCAATTTAAAAGAAGCTATAGATAAGTTTAAGAATGTGATTCCTGCGTTCAGTGCCTCGTACCAGTTAGCAACAATTATTTAATTCAATATATCATGTCTAATAAAATATTAATTCTGATTGTGTCATTTTGTAGTTTCCTCTTTGCTTGCAAGGAAGGCGCTATGGGAAGCAAAAACAAGACATCGCTGGGTTACAGCTTTGATGTACATAAATCCAGTGGAGGTGTAAAAGCTAAAGCAGGGGATCATGTATATTTTAATGTGATCACGATGGCGGGAGATTCTATCCTTGAAGACACCCATATTTATCCTTCTCATTTTATGCCAACCATCAAATTAGAGGTCAAACCACCAAAACAAATCGAATCCATAATGGATGCCTTAAAGGAAATGGCTGTGGGAGATAGCATTACACTTCATATTCCGATAGATTCAATACCATACGCTCCGGCTGCTTTTCAAAGCTATAAAGAGATCAGACACATCCTTACTCTGGTGGACATCAAAAATGAAGAAGCAGCGATGAAAGACCAGGAATTAAGAAATAATATATTGAAAGCCTTGTCAGATTCTTTGATAGGACTTGATTCTGTTACGAAAGTCAGGCTGAAAAGCGCTGTAAATGACTATAATGCAAAAAAGCTTGATAATCAGTTGAAAACCAGTGAAAAAGGTGTAAAATATTTAATCCTTAAAGAAGGCGTTGGAATGATTCCTAAAACTGGAGATCTTATCGAAGTCAATTATACAGGATGCCTTACCAACCATCTTATTTTTGATTCTTCCTTCCCAAAAGGACAACCATATGTTTACAAAATAAATACCGGATCGGTAATTAAAGGTTGGGATGAAGCCCTTTCTCTTTTTAAAGAAGGTACTGAGGCGATATTATTTATTCCTTCAGCCCTTGGTTATGGCGCTACTGGATCATCTCCAAGTATTCCACCTAACTCTGAGCTTGTATTTTATGTAAACCTGTATAAGGTCCGACCAATCTAAATTTTTTAATTTAAATAAATTCTGATCGATGACGATAGAACAATTAAAGTCACTAAATGAGCGGCTGGCCTCGCTAAGGAGGTTTCTTTGACGTCGGGAAACGACTCCACGATATAGAAGATAAAGAGCTTCAGACATTTAACCCGGATTTTTGGAATGATCATCTTAAGGCGCAAAGCATACTCAAAGAGATCAAACTAAATAAAAAATGGGTAGCTAATTATAAACTCATCCAGGACGACATGGATGAGCTTAATATTCTTTTTGATTATTCCAAAGAAGGGGAAGCAACGGAAGATGAGGTAGAGGTAAAATATCAGCATTGTATCGAAGTGCTAGATGATGCCGAGTTCAGATCTACCTTAAACCAACCCCAGGATGTACTTGGTTGTATCCTTGAAATCAATGCAGGAGCAGGTGGTACAGAAAGCTGTGATTGGTCTGATATGCTTTTCCGCATGTATGTGATGTGGGCTGAAAAAAATGATTTTAAAGTATCACAGCTTTATAAGGTAGATGGAGATGTAGCAGGTATCAAGAGTGCCGGTCTGGAAATTTCAGGAGATTTCGCCTATGGAATGCTTAAAGGAGAAAATGGTGTACATCGGTTAGTACGAATAAGTCCCTTTAATTCACAGGGCAAAAGGATGACCTCATTTTCATCTGTTTTTG
This sequence comes from Saprospiraceae bacterium, assembly GCA_040007895.1. Lineage (GTDB taxonomy): Bacteria > Bacteroidota > Bacteroidia > Chitinophagales > Saprospiraceae > JADJLQ01. The sequence continues at coordinate 20,785 of JBDTUE010000023.1, forward strand.
TCCACCCAATGATTGATGATACAATTGAAGTGGTGATTAATCCCGCCGACCTTGACTGGGACACCTTCCGATCAAGCGGAGCTGGAGGTCAGCATGTAAATAAGACGGAATCCGCTGTCCGTGTTAGACACTTGCCGTCCGGTATCGTAGTAGAATGCCAACAGGAAAGGTCACAACATCAAAACCGTGATAAAGCTATACAAATGCTTAAATCAAGACTTTATGAAGCTGAACTTCAGCGTCAACTTGAAGCAAAAGGCAAAGTAGAAGCAGGTAAAATGAAAAACGAGTGGGGCAGCCAGATTCGATCTTATGTACTCGACGATCGAAGAGTAAAAGATCATCGGACTGGTCATACGGATTACAATACGGATGCTGTACTCAACGGAAACCTGAACGGATTTATAAAATCATTTTTGATGTGGGATCAGAGTGTAGGGGTTGGCGGCGCGGACTTAGAAGATTAGAACCTAACTTCAGTCTTAATTTCCCTAATATATTAGAAGCAATTCTTATTTCATGAATAAATCAGAACTGATCTCCAACCGACTCGATGAAATCATTTTCGAAAGCCCATGGTATGGCAACAATATTGAGTCAACCATCATGAAAATCACTTCAACTCAGGCGGTACAACGTGTTAACAATCAACATAATATTGCAGAAATATTATACCACATGATTCAATGGAAAAAATTCACTTTTCAAAAGACATTTGGAGATAAAGAGTTCGATATTATTGTAAATTCAGATGCTGATTGGAGGACTATAGATGAGATTTCTCAAGGTGAGTGGGAATTGATGAAATTAGAATTCCTTGAGGTCACCGGTGATTTTATCCAGGGATTAAATAACCTGGCTCAGGCTACTTTTGCCAGGAAGGTACCAGGGAGAAATTACACCTATGAACACCTGTTATATGGAATTACGGACCACGATATTTACCATCAGGGACAGATCATGTTATTGTATAAAATGATTGTTTAGATCATTTTATATTTGAATTCAGGCCTATTCTTGATCTCGTGGTTTTCGGAATTTGAATTTGTTTTTGGGTTTGAGCTTGTATTTTAACTTTTTTTGAGTTTGAATTTGAATTTGTTTCTGATTTTGAGCTTGTATTTTACAACCTTTACCACTGAAAATATCTTCCCGTTAATAAATTCAAAAGACTAATTTATTTATGAAATTCACAGAACCCTCAGGCTTAAATCATGTTGCCGCTTTCCACCATCTTTTCGATGCACCCATTTTGCAATCTCCCACTATTCCCAGCCAGGATCGGTGTGATCTGAGAGTCAACCTATTGCAGGAAGAGCTCAATGAACTAAAGGAGTCCATTGATAGTGGCGACTTAGTAGGTATTGCTGACGCCCTAGGTGATATTCAATATGTGTTATCTGGAGCTATTCTTGAGTTTGGCATGGCAGCTAAGTTTGCAACTATTTTCGATGAAATACAGCGCTCGAATATGAGTAAGACCTGTAAGACTATGCTTGATGCTGAAAAAACAGCTTTGTATTATGAATCTGAAAAGGGTTTTGAAACAAAGATTGTTCAGAAGGATGATGTCTTCCTGGTGTATAGATTACCGGATTTCAAAGTATTAAAATCTATAAATTATTCGGAGGCGGATATTAAAGGAATGCTCCTGTAAATGCTTTAAAAAAACTGCAAATATATCGATTCAACTATTTGATTTTTATTTATATATATTCTTTACATCTGTATTGTTCTTCATTATCAATTTTGTAGCTTTACTGTCCCCCGATTTTACGGTGCTTATTTATGCAATTGATTATCTCATTATCAAGGTTAGTTTTATTCTTGTTGGATGAAAGGAGTGATTTTATGGATTAGGGCAAGTGAAACTGATACTCATAGCTGTGTTCAATTTTTCCGGATACCAATACTTATCTCTGGCAGATTTTTTTAATAGATTCATTAATACTAAGTAAATGTCAATATCATGAAAGTCAAGACAATTTCTATACTCCTAAATCTGATCGTTTTATTAACCATTCAGTCCAGCCTTGCTCAGGCACCTCAAAAAATGACATATCAAGCTGTGATCCGCGGCCTGGGGAATGTTGCGGTTGCCAATACTACAGTGGGTATGCAAATTAGTATCCTACAAGGATCCGCCATCGGGATACCTGTATATGTGGAGACTCAAACACCGATGACCAATGCAGTGGGTTTGGTGACTTTAGAGATTGGTACCGGAGCGGTGGTTTCAGGTGTTTTCGCCAATATAAATTGGTCTACTGGCTTATATTGGATAAAAACAGAAACCGACCCTCTAGGAGGAGTAGCTTATAGTATATCAGGTACTAGTCAATTTTTAAGTGTGCCTTATGCTTTCTTTGCAGGATCAACTTCCGATACTACAGACGCCTGGATTACCACCGGCAATTCCAATACTATCGATGGAACTCATTTTATTGGTACTACGGACAGCATTCCTTTCACAATAAAAGTGAATAATAAGGTATCAGGTCGAATTGATCATATTAAAAAGAATTCATTTTGGGGATACCGTGCAGGTTTATCAAACACATCAGGGTTTAATAATTCAGCATTTGGAAATAATTCACTCCTCTCCAACATCATTGGTGATGATAATACAGCCCTTGGTTTTGGTGCTGATGTTGCACTAGGGGATTTAATCAATGCTACTGCTATTGGTGCCCATGCATTTGTAGCTGACAGTAACAGCATGGTACTTGGTTCTATCAATGGTATAAACGGTGCCACATCGAATGTACATGTGGGTATAGGGACTACCACCCCTGAAAATACATTGTCCATTGGCTTAACCTCACAGTTCCAGGTAAACGATACAGGAAATATTGTCAAACTCAACAAAATTCCTACCAATTTCCCATCAGTACAAGGTGCCGTGAATACATTTCTTCGAAATGACGGAAATGGAAATTTAACCTGGGTACCTGTTACAGTCATTATACCATTTGCTAATAAACCGGACGGTTCCCTCAATTCTCCAAGTGGGAAAGAATCTAATACAATAGCCTATAATCAATTTATCAACCCATTGATAAAAGGCATGCAGGATCAACAAATGGAACTGGAAAATCAACAAAAAATCAACAAACAACTCAATGAGAAAATCGAATCATTGCAAAAACAAGTTGAAGAAATGAAACTCCTTATCTCTAAGTTTAAGTGATCCTATTTAAGATTAAGCATACTTCTATTTACATTAAATAAAATTGATCGAACCGATTGAAAATGCAAATCAACATGACAGCATGCACATGTAGAAGGTTAATAACAAATAAATCACTTTCAATTATTTTTTGGTTTATTTGGATCTTTTCAAACCTACATGCTCAACAGGGACCTGTAGCCTCAGGTGGAATGGCTACCGGTATAGGCGGTACTGCCAGTTACAGCATAGGGCTATATTATTATACACCTATATATGGAACAGGACCCAGCAGCTGTATCACGATAACACAAGGTTTACAGCAACCCGATTTGTTTTTAGAAGTTGTCGACTGCAATCTATATTCAGGAAAAATTTATGTCGATGCAAATAATTTAAATACCACCAAAGATGGAAGTTCATGGTCAAATGCCTTCGCCAGCCTTCAGGAGGCATTACAAATAGCTAATTCATGTCCTATCGATACCATTCTCGTAGCACAGGGTACCTATTACCCTAGTGATACAGCAGTTATTTTTGACCCGTGTGGTCTTCCAATCGATACTATATACCCGGATAGGAGAGTATCATTTGATATTCCAGATTCAATTGTGATATTAGGAGGGTATGAAGGAATACTGGGCGACACCAATAGTCGTGATGTGATTTGCAACAAAACTATCCTTAGTGGAGAAATCCAACAAGATGGAGACCTTTCCAATAATAGTTATCATGTGGTAACTACCATCCAGGTGGATACCGCGACAAGGATAGATGGATTTTATATTATGGGTGGAAATGCGGATAGTACAGTTTTCCCTTTTAATTCGGGTGGAGGATGGTACAATGATGGAAGTACGGGTGGCGCCTCAAGTCCGATTATAAGAAATTGCATATTTACTGGAAACCAGGCGGACTTTGGCGGTGGGATCTACAATAATGCCCAAGATGGATTGTGTGACCCATTGTTAATCAATTGTATTTTCAATAATAATACTGCCGTTCTCGATGGAGGTGCAATGTATAATAGTGGTGTAAATGGCTTTTGTAATTTTAAAATAATCAATAGCATCATCAGTGGAAATATTGCCGAAAATGGTGGGGGAGTCTACAATTCTGGTCCAGGTGGAGAATGTGCTCCGCGGTTTATCAATTGTGTGTTCAACGGAAACAGTGCAACTTTATTTGGAGGAGCATTGTATAATAACGATGGAAGACCCTGGTTAATCAATAGCATCATTTGGAACAATTCAACTGCATATGAAGTCGCCGGAAATGGGGTGACCGTTGTAATGAATTCCATTACTCAATCCGGATCCACCTATCTTGATTTTGGAGGTAATAAGCCGGATGGTACTGATCCAAAGTTTTTTTATTCTCCAGCGGCAATGGATGCCCCGACCTCTGCAGGTAATTTTCATGTGCTTTCGTCATCGGTAGCAATAGATATGGGGGATAATATGTCCAATTCAACATCTTTTGACCTGGATGGAAATCTAAGGATTCAGAATGACACCATTGACATTGGAGCCTATGAGTCATCCTTTTTCGATTGTACTTTGTATACAGCTGGTATAATTTATGTCGATTCAAGCGCAACTGGTTTAAATAATGGTTCCTCATGGGCCAATGCTTATACTGATTTGCAGGAAGCATTAAATGCTGCGAGACTATGTAGTTTAGTAGACAGTGTCAAAGTTGCTCAAGGCACATATTATCCCAGTAGATTGGATACCTTGGTCATCATAGATCCTTGTACTGATCTACCCTCAGATACGATCTATTTTACAGTAGATAGTTCAGTTTCATTTAATATCCCGGACTCCTTAGTTGTATTGGGTGGTTATGGTCGAGGTGATGATTCTTTGACCCGCGATTGGGTTTGCAATAAGACCATACTATGTGGCGATATCGATGGTGATGGTCAATTGATCGGGAACAGTTTGCATGTCATCACCACATTTAATGTAGATACCCTGACACTGGTGGACGGATTTTGCATTTCAGGAGGAAATGCAGATGGAACAGGTCTTCCCGATGGAGGCGGGGGTGGTTGGTATAATTCATCGGATCCTGATAACCGATCGAATCCAACTATAAGAAATTGTATATTCCAATCTAATCATGCCACTATTTATGGAGGAGGGCTCTATAATGAAGGCGTAGCAGGTAGAACTGCAAACCCAAGGATTATCAACTGTTCATTTATAGGAAATTCTGCTCAAAATGGTGGAGCTATTAATAACTATGGAGGATATTCTGGAACCAGCAGTCCTCTAATTATAAATTCTGTTTTTAAAGCCAATACTTCAACGGTAGCTGGAGGGGCGATTGAAAGTAATGGAGGCGAAATGGGTAATAGTAATCCTATTATTCTCAATTGCATTTTTAGTGGAAATTCAACAGAAGGAAATGGTGGAGCTATGCTCAACAATGCTGACCCTTCTGGAACTTGCAACCCTGTTATAACTAATACAGTATTCAACGGAAATTATGCCGGTGATGAAGGAGGTGCTATTTTTAATTACGGAGGATCAGGTACGTTAGTCCCATTAATCCGAAATTGTATATTCTGGAATAATGATGCATTAAACTCAGGGCCTGTATTTAGTAATTTTGGTAATGCCACACCAACTGTTTCCTACTCCATAATTCAAGGTGGAGGTGGAGGAAGTGGTATTAACGATCCTTCTATAACTAGTGGATCTCCTACTTCCGATCAGGGAGGTAATAAATTTGATACTAATCCTTTGTTTATTCTTTCAGAACCCGCGTCATCAGCTCCTACTGCTTTAGGTAATTTTCATACTTTTTCTTATTCTCCGGCAATTGATATGGGAGTTAATGCAGCCAATAACTATCCGACAGATCTGGATGGAAATCTGCGTATTAAAAATGGAACTATTGATATCGGTCCCTATGAAACAGGATTTTTCGAGTGCACTTTCTATACCGCTGGAATTGTCTATGTCGATTCAACAGCGACCGGAGCAAATAATGGATCCTCCTGGGCAAATGCATATACAGATCTTCAGGATGCATTAATGGCGACAAGATTATGTGAATTGATTGATACGATTAAAGTAGCTCAAGGCAGTTATTATCCGAGCAAACTGGATACATTCATTTATCCATCAGTTTGCCCCGGTGTTCCATCAGATACTTTTTATTTTTCAACAAATAGAACAGTTTCATTTAATATTCCGGATTCAATAATCGTATTAGGTGGTTATGAAGGATTGTCTGGAGATACATTGGCAGTCCGCAATTGGGGTTGCAATAAAACTATTTTATGTGGTGATATCGATCAGAATGGGGATACTTTAAACAATAGTTATCATGTAGTCTTTACATCCAATGTGGATTCTACTTTGGTGGTCGATGGATTCTATATTCAAGGAGGTAATGCTACCGGAACTGGCATCTATGGAGGTGGTGGTGGCTGGTACAATGAAGGAACTCCTGGTATTGGAATTTCTACACCCCTTATTAAAAATTGTTATTTCGTTGGTAATGTAGCCACTAATGGTGGTGGAATGTATAATAGAGGTACCAGTGGAGGATTGAGTTCACCTATTGTTATCAACAGTATATTTTCTGGTAACGTGGCCGTCTTCGGTGGCGGTATGTTTAATAATGGAGGCGACGGCAATAGTTCGCCAAGATTGATCAATACTACATTTGCGTCCAATCTGGCAACCGCTGGTGGAGCGATGTACAATGGCGGGAATGTTGGAATCTGTACACCCAATATTGTCAATAGCATATTCTGGGATAATGCTGCGGGTATTGGTCCTGTATTTTACAATTCATATGCTAATCCAACGATCAGCTATAGTTTATTCCAGGCCGCTGATCTAACCAGTTTAATGATTGGTGATGCACCTCATTCTGTAACAGATGGTGGAAATAATAAATACAATTTAGATCCTATATTCTTGTTTTCACCACCGGCAGGACTCACTACTGCAGGTGATTATCATGTGGCATCGAGTTCACCTGTGATCAATATGGGATTAAATTCTGCAAACTTTGAAGTGATTGACCTGGATGCCTCACCTCGTTTTTTTGGCATCATTGATATGGGCCCTTATGAATTCCAGAGTACGGATTGTAATTTATTTACTAATAAAATTGTCTACGTCGATCTTGATGCAACTGGTACTAATAATGGAACCTCCTGGGCCAATGCATTTAATGATTTAAACCTGGCATTATTTATAGCAAATTCCTGTTCTGAGGTAGATACAATTAAAGTGGCTCAGGGTATTTATTATCCAAGTCTACCAGATACTTTATCCTATTGCAATGGTGCATCGATTATTTTCTTTGTTCCAAGCAGAGCAGCATCTTTTAATATTCCGGATTCTACTGTTGTACTGGGAGGTTATCCAGGGGTGAGCGGTGATACGCTTGCTGTAAGAGATTGGGTTTGTAACCAAACTATACTCTGTGGTGACATTGGAAATCCTGGTGATAGTACGGATAATAGCTATCATGTGGTGGTCACTACGAATATTGACACCTCCATCATCGATGGGTTTATTATTAAAGGAGGAAATGCTGATTCTACCTATCCGTACAGTGCCGGAGGTGGTTGGTACAATAATGGATCAGGAAATGGAAATAAATCTACTCCAACCATTATGAACTGTACTATTACAGGGAATGCAGCAGAGGAAGGTGCTGGTATAAATAATGATGGAAGGAATGGAGGAAACAGTAGTCCACTGTTAATCAATTGTATTATTAGTGGAAATAATGCATCCTTATATGGAGGTGGAATAGATAATGTTGGCTTGAATGGTAAAAGTAATCCCAGACTTATCAACTGTATAATTAGCGGCAATATAGCTGGCATGGAAGGTGGGGGTCTTGATAATTATGCTGAAGAAGGAGAGAGTAGTTCTTCTTTGATTAATTGTGTTATAAGCGGAAACCTGTCATTAGGGGATGGGGGAGGAATGTTTAATTCTTCTCTAAATGGGATTAGTAATTCAACGCTTGTAAATTGTATTCTTTGGAATAATTCTGCATTAATTTCAGATCCGGTGATCAGTGAAAACCTTGGTTCGACGACGATCATCACCTATAGCATCATACAAAGTGGCCTATTGGATGCCGGGACGGATATAACTTCTCCCACCAATAAAGTACAGGGTACTGATCCGCTTTTTTTAATATCACCCCCCGCATCTGCTGCTCCGACTGCTAAAGGAAATTTCCATGTCTTGGCTTTTTCTCCTGCTATTGACATGGGTACATTGACAAATGCTCCGGTTTATGATTTAGATGGCAATCCACGACCAATAAATGGAATAGTTGATATCGGTGCATATGAAACGGGATTTTTCGATTGTTCTATTTATGCAAAAGGAGTGATTTACGTAGACTCCGCAGCTATCGGCCTAAATAACGGAACCTCCTGGGCCAATGCATTTACGGATTTGCAAACTGCTTTGATGGCAACACGGTTATGCAATGCTTTAGATACCATCAAAGTAGCTCAGGGTACTTATTATCCTACTCAAACAGATAGTATTATTGTGGTTGACCCATGCACATCTCTTCCGACTGATACGATTAAACATTTATTTGACCGAAATATTTCATTTAATATACCAGATACAATTGTTATTCTGGGAGGTTATGAAGGAGTTCAGGGTGATACACTGGCAGAAAGGAACTGGACATGCAATAAAACTATTTTATGTGGTGATATTGATCAAAACGGAGATTCAGTTAATAATTCTTACCACGTAGTCATTACGCAAAATGTAAGTAATCAGACTATGGTAGATGGTTTCTGTATTTCAGGAGGTAACGCGGTAAATGGAGCAACTTATTCAGGAGGAGGTTGGTATAATAATGGATCTGGTGGTGGAAATAGTGCACCTGTTATTCGAAATTGTATCATTCAGCTAAACTCAGCTTTACAAGGAGGTGGTTTGTTTAATGATGGAAATAATGGAAATAGTAGTCCTACCTTAATCAATACCATTATAAGAGGTAATTATGCTATTGAAGATGGCGGTGGTATTTATAATGAAGCTGAAAATTCGGGGGTTAGTAATCCTCTATTGATAAATTGTATCATTAGTGGCAATAGAACTGAAGGCAATGGTGGTGGAATTAATAATGAAGCATTAGGTGGCAATGCAGGACCAACTTTAATCAATAGCGTATTAGCCGGTAATTATGCAGGGGACAGAGGTGGAGCAATTTTTACACATGGTTCGAATGTAAACACCACAATATGGAATACTATTGTTTGGAATAATGATAGTCAGAGCGGGACTATATTTGAATCCACAGGAGCCGGATTTGATGCTTCCTATTGTATCATTCAAGCTAATGCTTTAGCAGAAGTAAATAATCTGATTGGAAATAAGACGGCTAATCCATTATTTTTTAATGCACCACTTTCATCTTCATCGCCTACCATCATTGGTAATTTCCATATTTCAGTGAATTCTCCGGCTATTGATATGGGTACTCTTGTCAATGCCCCTTCTTTTGATCTGGATGGAAATCTGAGGCCATTTAATGATAGTATCGATATCGGAGCTTATGAATTTATAGGCCCGGATTGTAACCTTTTCACTTCGAATGTAATTTATGTGGACTCTTCTTCTAATGGATTACAGGATGGAAATTCATGGCTTACGGCATATTCCAATCTGCAGGATGCATTAGCGGCGATTAAATTTTGTAATCATATTGATACTATTAAAGTAGCGCAGGGTACTTATTTCCCTAGTTCTTTCGATACATTGAATCAATGTGGTGAATCGACAATTTTAATTCCCTCACAATACGATTTTTTCTTTATCCCTGACTCATCGGTTGTCCTGGGTGGTTATCCCCAAGGAGGAGGAACCAATGATCAACGAGATCCACATTGCCATCTTACCATATTAAGTGGAGATATTGATCATGATGGTGATAGCTCAGGCAATAGCTATAATGTAGTCAAAACGATTAATTATAATGGCGTAATCAAGTTTGATGGCTTTATCATAGAGCATGGCAACGCCGTACCAATCTGTGAAGAAGGTGGAGGCTGGTGGGATGGCAGTGCGACAGATAGTGCCAAGCTTTACATTAGAAATACCATATTCCGATACAATTTTGCAATTCAGGGTGGCGGTTTTTATGGCGAGGGAAATCGGGATTTATGCATTACTTCATCCGAATTTTATAATAATGAAGCAGTAGAAAGCCCATCCTGTTTTCAACTTGGTTCAGGAGGCGGAGGAGCATATTTAGGACCTATTCCAATCAATGGCGATACGGCCTTTGTACGATTGGAGAATGTATTATGGCATGATAATAAAGCAGAATATGGTGGAGCCTTAGCCGGAGTAACTATTAACCTGTTTAATGAAGTCATCGACATTGTAAATAATACGTTTACGTTAAACAGCCCGGATGCTTATTATAATGATAGTCAAGGCAAAATAAGGATCTTAAATACGATCATGTGGAATAATGGTGGTGGTTCAATAGCAGGATCCAATATCCCTGAAGTAAATAACAGTCTAATTGAGGGCGGTTATGCAGGAATGAATAATAAAAATATCGATCCATTATTTCAGGACCCTAATTCCAATTTCCATCTTAAACAAGCTTCTCCTGCTATTGATATGGGAGAAAACAGTTATAGTAATGATACCATAGATCTTGATGGTCTTCCACGAATTGCCCGTACAGTTATCGATATGGGTGTTTATGAATCGGTTTTAAATTGTAATAGTGATACACTTTATGTATTGTCAGATGGATCGTTACCTGCGATTCCTATAGATTCAATTTTAAAAGTAGCCATCTCTAATGAATTTATTGTTTTAGTAAATTCATCTCCATTGGAGAATCTTGAATTGGACTGTGATCGGGCCGGGAAAAACAATTTTTCAATACGTATACTCCGCGGATGTAATCAGGCATTGATCGACAGTTGTACCAAAATGATTTGGATTATAGATACATTCCCAAAGGAACTTATTGGAATCGATCAGGTCAATGTCTCGCTGGATGATGATTGTATGGTCATAGTAAGTCCTGAAGATCTCCTGCTTGGAGTTAAAGGATGTACTAATAATTATGAAATCATATTACAGTATCCCAACGGCACGATGCATTATGATCCGCCAAATAAAGTGGATCGCACGCACATCGGTTATTGTTTATTGTATAGCGTA
>JBDTUE010000024.1:0-31511 GCA_040007895.1 Saprospiraceae bacterium
GTAATCCGGGATTCATTACGAGCAAAAATGACTGAAGCTGAGGATAACCGGATTGCCTTTATTAAATCCCTGGTGGATCAAGGTTTAGAAAGCGTCAAAAATCAACCACTGATAGAAGTGAATGATGAATCGCTCCAAAAGATATTATTAAAAGCTAAGAAAATGGCTAAATCCGGACACAAAGTCCCGATATATCTTAAACCATGACTGTTGAATTGTCAGGGGAAGCCGAAGCGGATTTAACCGGTATTCTTGTTTATACTCTTAATGAATTTGGACCATCACAGCTAGAGAAATATTTTAAGGTAATCAAGGAAGGTTTACATTTCATTTCTAAATTTCCCAATAGTGGCCATATAAGAAGGGATATTCCATATAGTTTGGTGGCTTATCCTGTGGGGGAACATTTGTTAATTTATAAAGTCGTAAATAAGACTTTAATTCTGGTTATTAGAATTTTGCATTCCAGAATGGATTTTAGTAATAAAACTTAGTTATATAATTATTACTCTACCATTTGTAAATTCGATTAGTTTTCAATCTACGCACTGCAAGCCTCGCAATCCGGATTATCAATACTACAAGCCATTACCCCTGCAGCTACAAGTGGTTCTGACATCATAGCATCGATGGTCTCTTTGGGTGCAATGGAAGGCAAGTGTTGTGGTCGGGATGCAATAGCAGGTGTATCGTTTTCGCTGAGGTCACTGACCGTCATTTTTTGATCAGGCTCCTTAGTCACGTACTTTTTTTGATACTCTTCGCTAAGCGTAAACTTGATGGGATCGACGGCAGACTTGCTGCGGAGGTAATACATGCCAGTTTTAAGTCCTTTACTCCAACCATAGAAATGCATCGATGACAGTTTGGCGAAATTTGCGTTTTCTACGAAGAGATTTAAACTCTGGCTTTGACAGATAAAGGCACCACGATCAGCGGACATATCAATGAGTACTTTTTGGCTTAGCTCCCAGGCTGTTTTATAAAGCTCTCTGATTTGAGCAGGGATCTCCATGATATGCTGAATGGATCCGTTGGAGGCGATGATTTTCTCGCGGATTTCTTTAGTCCATAAACCTAGATTGACCAAATCGTTGAGGAGATGTTTATTTACGACTACGTATTCTCCTGAAAGGGTACGACGGGTATAGATATTAGATGTATAGGGCTCGAAGCATTCATTATTGCCTAATATCTGTGAGGTAGAGGCCGTTGGCATTGGCGCCAATAACAAGCTGTTTCTGAGACCGTGTTTTTTAATTTGTTTTTTGAGATCTGCCCAATTCCAACGATCAGTCGGTGTGGTGTTCCACATATCGTATTGCAGGATACCTTCGCTGGTCGGCGAACCTTTATAGGATTCATAGGTTCCATGTTTTTCAGCTAATACACAGGACTCAACTAAAGCACCATAATAGATGGTTTCGAAGATTTCTTTATTTAATTGACGAGCTTCCGGACTATCGAATGCATATCCCATCAATATGAAAGCATCTGCAAGACCCTGAACTCCGATTCCAATAGGGCGATGTCGCATATTGCTATTGCGTGCCTCAATGATCGGGTAATAATTGATATCAATGATGCGATTAAGATTTCTCGTGATCACGCGCGTGATCTCCATTAGCTTCTTATGATCAAATTCTTTTTTTGCATTTACATATTTAGGCAATGAAAGAGAGGCCAGGTTACATACTGCTACTTCATCGGCGGAGGTATACTCCATGATTTCAGTACATAAATTGCTGGAACGGATCGTACCGAGATTTTTTTGATTTGATTTGCGATTCGCAGCGTCTTTATACAAGATGTATGGTGTACCTGTTTCTATTTGAGATTCGAGGATAGCGAACCATAGATCCTGTGCCCGGATGGTCTTGCGTGCTTTTCCCGCTTTTTCATATTTAGTATAGAGATCTTCGAAGTCCTTGCCGTAAGCATCATACATTCCCGGACATTCGTTTGGACAGAACAAAGACCAGGTTGAATCCGCTTTCACGCGTTCCATAAAGAGGTCCGAGATCCACATTGCATAAAACAAATCCCGGGCTCGTACTTCTTCTTTCCCGTTGTTTTTCTTCAACTCCAGGAATTCAAAAATATCAGCATGCCATGGTTCCAGATAAATAGCAAATGCACCTTTACGTTTACCGCCTCCCTGATCAACATAACGAGCAGTATCATTAAATACACGCAACATAGGAATGATTCCATTGCTCGTACCCCCGGTTCCTTTGATATAACTTCCCTGAGCTCTGATATTATGAATGCTCAGTCCTACCCCACCAGCGCTTTGTGAGATTTTAGCACATCTTGTTAAAGTATCGAAAATACCAGAGATACTATCATCTGTCATACTTAATAAGAAACAGGATGAAAGTTGCGGTTTTGGAGTTCCGGCATTGAATAAAGTAGGTGTAGCATGGATAAACCATTTTTCAGACATCAACTCATAGGTCTCTACTACTGATTTAATGTCTTCTCCATGTATTCCTACAGCAGCTCGCATGAGCATATGTTGTGGTCGTTCGACGACCTGTCCTTCCATCCGCAATAAATAGGATCTATCCAGCGTCTTAAAACCAAAATAATCGAAATTATAATCCCGGTCAAAGATGATCGCCGAATCCAATTCATCTGCATGGTTCATTACAATATCATGTGTTTCCTTGCTGATAAGCCCTGCAGGCTGTTGTGTTTTGGGATCGATGTATTGATATAGATCGTGTATAGTTTCGGAGAATGATTTTTTGGTTTCTTTATGAAGATTGGATACCGCAATTCGTGCAGCCAATAAAGCGTAATCCGGATGGACGGTAGCCAATGACGCTGCAGTTTCTGCTGCCAGTACATCGAGGTCGGTGGTTTTTACTCCATCATAAAGTCCCATGATCACTCGTTTAGCGATCTCAATAGGTTCTACAAAAGTAGAATTAAGACCATAACATAATTTTTTGATCCGGGCGGTGATTTTGTCAAAAGACACCTCTTCCTGCTTGCCGCTACGTTTTAATACCTTCATAGTTGTAGTTTTCTTTTAATATTTTGGACAATATTGTTTTCTTATTTTAAAAAATTTTGTAGTTAAATCGAATTCTTAGTCTTCTTCGTTGTAGTTGTAGTTTATATATAGTTGTAGTTTATTCTAAAATTCTGCATTAATACTGAAAACCTGGGTATCACGGGTAGTACCGATTCCTGATTTCTTATACTCTCCCACCCTTTTCTCAAAGAAATTTGTTTTTCCGGTCAATGAAATCATCTCCATAAACGGAAATGGGTTTTCTACCTTATATACTTTTTCATTGCCAAGAGACATCAACAGGCGATCGGCTACAAACTCAATGTATTGACACATCAGATCTGAATTCATTCCGATGAGTTTGACGGGTAAAGCATCTGTAACGAATTCTTTTTCAATGGTCACCGCATCCCGTATGATCATTTCTACCTGCTCGTTGGATAGTTTATTTTGAAGGTGCTTGTTGTATAAAAGGCAGGCGAAATCACAGTGCTGGCCTTCATCTCTTGATATCAATTCATTTGAGAATGTGAGGCCTGGCATAATACCACGTTTTTTGAGCCAGAAAATGGAACAAAATGATCCACTGAAGAAAATGCCTTCTACTGCAGCAAAAGCAACCAGTTGTTCATGAAAGGATCCTTTTTCTATCCAACGCATCGCCCAATCAGCTTTTTTGCGTACGCAGGGCATATGGTCAATGGCATGAAACAAATAGTCCTTTTCCGTTCCGTCCTTTATATACGTGTCGATCAGCATAGAATACGTCTCGCTATGGATGTTTTCTATCATGATCTGGTATCCGTAGAAAAATTTTGCTTCAGGGTATTGCACCATTCTAAGCATATTTTCAGCGAGATTCTCATTTACTATACCATCACTGGCAGCAAAGAAAGCGAGGACATGTTTGATAAAATGGCGTTCGTCATCGTTAAGTTTATCTGACCAATCTGTAATATCCTGATGTAAATCAATCTCTTCCGTCACCCAAAAACCAGCTACAGCGTCTTTATAAAACTTCCAGATATCATTATGTTGTAATGGGAATACAACAAAACGGTTTGGATTATCTTCCAGAAGTGGTTCGACACGTTGTTCCATACTGTAATGCTCAGTTTAGTATTTGGATAAAAAAAGGTGACTTTGAAAATGCAGGTTGAATCTTTCAAAGCCAAGGGCCCGATTGATTATTACTACGGCTCAAAAATATATTCTCTTATTGGTTAATCAAAACTTAATATAGAAATAATTTATATAAGTTTTTTTTATTTTTTTCTTGGATTCGGCTTGGTTTCTTGTTTATTTTTTGTATGTACTTCTTTAAGACACATTAAAAAAATTCATCAAGTATGATGCTAAATAAATAAATCATTTCTTTAATATGTTTTTTAATTATCAACACCCTGTTGATAAACAATTCAAGTTTCTGTTTTTCAATATATTACAACAATAAAAAATGTTGAGAACTCAAAAATAAAATTGAAAAAAACGAAAAAATGCTTTTTCAAAAAGCACACAAAACCCCAAAATTGAGATCAATCAGAAGATTTGTTTTCGCCGGAAAAACCAGACCATAAAAATGATCAACAGCCCGGTGACGAAAATGATATATACGTAAGCCATTGGTTTACTCGATAATGGAAGGGGTACATTCATCCCAAAGAAACTAAATACTAAAGTAGGCACTGCAAGCATAATCGTGACCACCGTCAATCTTTGGATGAAAATATTGAGGTTATTGGAAACAATACTGGCATAAGCCTCCATAGTACCGGATAATATATTCGTATGCCTGTTGGCCATATCGAGTGCCTGATTATTATCGATAAGGATATCTTCAAAAAGATCAGCCTTCTCTTCATCATGCGTGATCTTTAAAAAGTCCGTTCGTTTTATTTTATGTTTGATCAGGTCATTTACACTCAATGAATTGACGAAATAAACAAGGCTTTTTTCGATCCGGAGCAATTGTTTTAATTCTGCATTCCTGCTTGAATCATAAAGCTCCTGCTCTATTAAGTTTCTTTTCAGGTTTAGTCTTTTGAGGCTGTCAAGGTATGACCACACATTTTCATCGAGGATGTGAAGAATGAACGAACGTATGTCTGCGGGGTCAGCATTTTTTACTTTGCCATCTATAAATTTTTTAAGGATAGTGTTTTCGTGGGCGGATATCGTAATGATATTTTCAGGGGTCAATAAAAGACCGATAGGTACTGTGATATAGATGGGCTGGTTTTCTTCCTCATCCGGATTCAGAATAGGTGTCTGAATTAATATGAAACGGAGATTCTCATCCCATTTTTCATATCGTGATCGTTCATCAGGGTCGAGCGAGTCAGTAAGGTAGTCGGTAGGTATTTCCCTGGAAGAAGCAAAGTTTTCGAGTTCCGCAGGCTCAAATGGAGGATGTATATTAATCCAACAACCATGAACTGATTGTTGCAATTGCCTTAAATGGCCTTCTTCTCTTGCATAATACTGAATCATAACTACTACCAGGAACGTCCATTACAATATTAAATCTTACTTCAACGCAATATTAGCCAATAAATTGAATTTAAAAACAAGAAAACTTCAAAACCAAAGTTGATATACCGAAAATTATTTTATGATGAAAAATGACGATTGGTAGACGTATGCTCGTGTTGATCGAAAAAACACCTGTATTTAGAATGAATGGGTTTATTTTGTGAGTAATTAATCAAAAGCATAAATGAATTTCTTCAAAATATTTCTCGGATCATGCCTGGGTGCTGCATTAGGCCTTGTACTAATTTGCCTTGTAGGTTTTGGCATCCTGGCCAGTGTTGCGAGTTTCTCAGATAATAACAGCAAAACCCCACTCGATAAGACCAGCTTTCTTGAGATCAGGGCTGATAAAATAGTACCGGAACGTACAGATAATGTTCAGTCAAGCAGGTTTTCATTTAAAAGTGATAAAACCATTGGTTTGTCAGATCTATTGGCATGTATCCACCATGCCGGGGAAGACCCCAAAATTAAAGGACTGCTTTACAGGTCAACCTACTCCTCGATGGGTGCTGCCACAGCGACAGCATTACATGAAAGTCTATTAGCTTTTAAAAAGACAGGTAAGCCGATATATGCTTATTCAGATGTGTTTTCTGAAGGATCATATTATATCGCATCCGCCGCTGATAAAATAATGCTGAATCCCAACGGCATTGTAGAAATGAAAGGTTATGGTGCTCTGATTCCTTTTTTCAAAGACTTCCTCGATAAGGTAGGTATCAAATTTGATATCTATTATGCAGGTCAATATAAAAGCGCTACAGAATCATTCAGGCTCAATAAGATGAGCGCTCAAAACAGGGAACAAACAAAAGAATACCTCGAAGATTTATTCAAGATACATCTCGAAGGAATCTCTGCATCACGCAATATCCCGGTCGATCAATTAAGAAAAATCACCAATGAATACCTGGTGAAATCGCCTGAAGATGCAATGCATTACAAATTAGTAGATACCCTTGGATATTTGGATGATCTATATCAACTATTACAACATGATTTAAATACAGGCAAAACTGAAAAACCTGCCATCGTTACGGTAAGTCGATATTTTGAAACTCCGGGTATCAAACCTTTGGTAACCAATACCACTGATAAAGTAGCCGTAGTGTATGCAGAAGGTGAAATCGTAGATGGAGAAGGTTCTTATGGAAATATCGGTTCTATGAAATACTCAAGGATCTTGAGAAAACTGCGTTTAGATGATAAAGTAAAAGCTGTAGTCCTACGGGTAAATAGTCCGGGAGGAAGTTCGCTGGCATCCGATAATATTCTTCATGAAGTTGATTTGATTAAGAAAGCAGGTAAACCTGTCGTAGTTTCTATGGGAGATTATGCTGCATCCGGAGGTTATTATATTGCATGCCATGCTGACAGTATTTTTGCTCAGAATAATACCATAACTGGTTCTATAGGAGTATTTTTTATGATCCCCAATGCCAGCACGCTATTAAATGATAAACTGGGAATTCATTTTGATACCGTAACTACAGGAAGATTTGCAACCGCATTTACTGCAGTACTTCCATGGTCATCAGAAGAAGGCGTCATAGCACAACAAGAGACAGACCGTATTTACGACAGATTCCTTACTGTAGTATCTGAGGGAAGAAAACAATCAAAAGATGATATTCATAAAATAGCACAGGGAAGAGTCTGGACTGGTGTAAGAGCCAAAAATAATGGCTTGGTGGATGACATTGGAAGTCTCCCTGATGCTATCTCTTGCGCAGCAAGAATGGCAAAAATGACAACATTCAAAACTTCTGAATACCCGATTCCTAAAGAACCCCTGATCAAAATGATTGAGGAGTTTACAAATCCGGATAACAGTAACAATGAAGATATAGCTTTAAAAAAATATCTGAAGTCATGGTATCCTATCATGAGTTATCTGAAAAATATGGATCAGGTTTATTACAAACCATTGATGCGTATGCCGTTCACTTTTTCTACCAATAATTAAGCATAAACTTCGAATACGATTATAGGCTCCATATCCTATTAAGAAAATTTTAAATTAATAATCCGGTTTCTAAAAAACTATTCAGCCCGGCTGATGTTTTTACCGTGAATTAATTATTTAACTACTAAGAAAAATATGAAATATTATCTCTCCTTACTTTCATTTGTATTCGCTTTGTCAGGTTTTGCATTTTCTGCACCGAAACCTGTTTCATTAAAAATCAATCCTGGAAATAGTAAAGTAGAATGGTTTGCAAAAAAAGTGACGGGTGCACATAATGGCACGGTGAATGTAAAAAGCGGCTCTCTTGATTTTAAAAATAATGAGCTGGTAGCCGGTAAAATCGAGATGGATATGACTTCCATAGCGGTTTCTGATTTACAAGGAGAATGGGGACAAAAATTAGCTGGTCATCTCAAAGGCGCTGACTTTTTTAATGTTGAAAAATTTAATACTGCGGTACTAAATCTGAAAAAAACTGAACCATTAACACCTGGGGCTTATAAAATAATCGCAGATATTACGATTAAAGGAATCACAAAAGAAATTACGTTTGATGCCATGGTTAATAGGGATTCCGGAACAGCGAACGCAGATATAAAACTCGACAGAACTGATTTTGACATTAAATACAGCAGCAGCAAATTCTTTCCGGAGATCGGCGATAAAATGGTTTATGATGAATTTAATCTTAAAATAAATCTTTCTTTTGCAAAAGCTTTATAAAACATTAAATAAAGACCATGGAAGAATTAAAAAATAAAGTTATTTATATCACCGGTGGCACGAAGGGCATCGGACTTGGTATCGTTCAATCCGCTATAAACCACGGTATGAAGGTAGCCTTAAGCGGCCGACATATTATCGACACAACATTTCACGATCTTCCCAAAGATCAAATACTGATCATTCAATCTGATGTCAGGAATGCAAAAGATGAATTGAATGCTGTAAAACAAATTATAGACCAATGGGGACAACTAGATGTACTAGTGGCTAATGCGGGTGTTGGACATTTTGCTCCAATAGATCAAATGACTTCAGAGGATTGGCAATCTACTATTGATACCAATTTGACAGGGGTTTTTAATAGCGTGAAAGCCGCCATACCTGAACTGAAAAAATCTCAAGGTTATATTATTACACTGGCTAGTCTTGCAGGAACCAATTTTTTTGCAAACGGTGGAGCTTACAATGCAAGCAAGTTTGGATTGGTAGGATTTTCACAAGCTATTATGCTGGATCTGAGACCTTATAAAATTAAAGTCACGACGATAATGCCAGGATCAGTTGCTACCCATTTTAATAATCATATTCCCGGAGAAAAGGATAAATGGAAAATACAACCAGAGGACATTGGGCAATTAGTCATTGACTTATTGCATATGAATCCCCGGACACTACCCAGTAAAATCGAAATCAGGCCATCACAAACTTCATGATGAAAGAAAATAGCTATAGTACTATTTGATTTTTGAATAAAGCGACTATTGTCTGAGCTGCCAGTATAAAAGGACTAATCATTGTAGTATTTATTTTTTTGTCTTCTTTATATAGAAGGATTTGATGTTTATTCATTTCAATGATCCATCCTTTTTCATAACTAAAATAACCCTTTACCTGGTCAGTAAATAATTTATAAAGGGTGTCATCCGGTTCACCCTTTATCCTATAGTTAGATGAAAAATCAGGATAATTTGAAAAATCAATATCCTGCATCCCCAGATAAGCTCCTATCCGGTGAAATAAATTTTCAGGTTGAATGAATATATGCGGTAGACTCATAGTGAGATCCTCATGTAAATAAACTGTTAGCTCCACAGGAATCTTTCCAGCCAAAAAACTCAAATTCAATACCAGTTCCTTACAATCACCTGATTGTTTAAAAATTGCATGATTGCTATTTTGGACCAGATTTAAAACTTTATTCAAATCGAGTTTTTCCAAATATGGAATGACTTCAGTAGGAAATTCAGGATAATAAACCCAGCCAAGCTGGTCAGCTAAGTTTGTAAACTCAATAGTACGTTTTTTCATGAACCTATCGAAAGCCTATGCCCTACCTTGATATATTTGTAAGGTCTTCGATCGGTTTTTTACCGACTAATAAACTATGCATCGAAGTAGCTACCTGTATGAATGGCTCTACCATTTCTTCGTCCATAGATTTTCCGTGTTTAAAATAGATGATCCTGGAACCATTGCATTCTATCCACCATCCCTTCTCATAACTCAAAAACCCCAGAATCTGGTCATTAAAAATAGATCTTACTTCATCTTCGCGGGTTGCTTTTAAAAGGTACGCATTGCTAAACTCAGGATAATCATTAAAGTTGATATCTTTTAAGCCAAACCATTTTCCAATGCGGTGAAATAAATTTTCAGGTCTGAGGGTAAAAGATGGTAATCGCTGCGTCAACATTACGGAATATACATGCTGCCTGTAGGTATGAGCGCTTTTTCCGGTGGAAATGGTAAACTGATACAGAAAAGCCTGAAATGCTTCACTTAATGTCGTATTTCCATATAGAATGTATTTAATTTTTTTCCCTCCACCCCGCTGGAATAATTTAAAACCTCTATGATCATTAAGCAGAGACCTTTCCTGGTCTTCCTCTAAAAAGGACAAATTCAATCTTGCTGCAATAGCTTGATAACCAGGTATTCTATTTGAAAAAATATTCCAGGACATGTATGATGTTGATTTAGATCGACAAAAAATTCATTGGTTTAAAATAATGTTGCCAGTCGTTAAAAGAATGTTAGCAATATGGTATTATTTTGAATTATTAAAGCTACAATTTTTTTACATTTGCACCCTGCTTTGAATGTAGACGATGCATTTAAGATATCCAAATTGCCGAAGTGGCGGAATTGGTAGACGCGCTGGACTCAAAATCCAGTGTCAGCAATGATGTAGGGGTTCGATTCCCCTCTTCGGTACGAGTTTTAGAAAGGTTGCTGCATTTAGGCAACCTTTCTAATTTTATGTCAAACATTGCCCTTGTAATCAGTTAATTGCTACTTAAGCTTAATTTAATATTTCTTCCTCACCTTATTTTCTATAGAACTAAGCATAGACTTGTCCCGCAATAACCATCGATGATGGATATCAAGTTTTTGTTTGACTAAGATCAGGAATAGCCATCCATGGGAAAAGTAAATTTGAAAAATATTAAGACTCAACAACTGCACTTTAAAGCGAATGATCATATGAGTTCCATGAATTATATAACACTAAATAAATAATAAGAAACTGAAAATCATGCTAGGCGAACTAAATGAAATCCAGATTAAAAACATTCTTTCAAGCCAAGTAATAGGCAGGTTGGGATGTACGGATGGTTTGTTACCCTATATAGTACCGGTGACTTATTCCTATGATGGAGAATCTATTTATGGACAAACTGTCGAGGGAACTAAACTGAATCTGCTTCGAAAAAACCCCAATGTTTGTTTCGAAGTAGATATAATCATGGACATGAGAAATTGGAAAAGCGTCCTTATTACAGGATCCTTTGAAGAATTAAAAGGTAATGATGCCGATGCAGCCAGAGAAATACTTTTCAACAAGGTTTATACTTTATCAACCAGCAGTACCATACACCTGCACGAACACGGGAACGCATCCAGTCTCGATGATAGTAAAAGAGTGAAACCTATAATGTATCGTATTAAAATCATTCAAATGTCCGGGCGATTTGAGCTTTAGCCTACTCTGACCTTAAAGAATCTGCCGAATTAGTATAATAAATGCAAATTAATTTCAGTAAACAACTTTAATAAAAGAGAGCTCACTTTAAAAATTGTATATAGTAAAACCAATCTCTATTTCTTATGCTTCCATGTTTAGGAAATAACCCAGAGACCAGTATCTACATTCCGGGGCATCAGCATAAGATAGCTATATTCAACAACCTATTCCTTTCAAATAAATAAAAAATCCCTTTATACACCAAAGGACTATTTATGCAAAGCCATCACCGGAACATGGCTATGCATAACAAATTCACGAGTATGACTTTTAAATAATAGTTGTGAAATCAGGCTATGCCTTTTAGGCAATACGATCAACAAGTCTAACTTAGATTTTTCAGCAAAATCTAATGTTGCCTCATCAACATTTTTGTCATATATAAAGTGGTATTGTGGTTTTGACTCTGCAAAGCGCTCAAATAGCGCCGATGAACTGGCATCCCTATGCATGGAATGAGTTTCTTTTTTACTTGTATTTATTACAATTAGTTCTGCATTAAAATCCTTTGCCAGTATCTGGATATCATCTACAGGGATCTCACCCAATTCATTTAAGTCGCAGGCTAAACCAATTTTCTGAATATTCCGATAGTCAGAATTAATAGGTACTGCTATTATGGGCCATTCCAGATGCTTCATTGTATAAATTGCTTCACTTCCAAAAAAAAGTCGTTCTCCACGGGTCTTGCCCTGGGTTCCTATAATGACCGAAAATGGATTTAACCGTTCACAGAAGGTATTTAATTCGCCGAAAAAAAGCCCTTCGATGACTTCACTATCTATTTTTATGTTATTTTTTGTACGTTGTATTAGTTCATTCTGCAACTTTATTATTTCTTCTTTTGGGCCAAGCATTAACTCTTCCATACTTACAGCTAATGGCATTTCGCTGTAGTTGATTGGGATTTGAAACACATGCAGTATAAATAAGTTTGCCTGGATTGCCATGGCCATATCCGCAGCATACTCGGCTGCATGCGAGGCTGCAGCCGAAAAGTCAGTTGCTACAAGTATTGTTTTCATGATTTTAATAATTTTTTGTTAACCCGTTCTTCAATTAAATGATATACCGAAGCTATTGAAATTCATTGTCCGAATCCATGACCATCGTCATTCAACGCTTTGATTCTTCGCATTCGTTGTAGGAGTTTCAATTAACGTATTCACCGGTGCAATGATATAAACAGGTGCATGGCCACCTTCCAGGTATCAGCCCTTATAGAGAATGATTTTTAATTAATACAATATGCATCCATTCTCTCAATGTCCCGTCTTCTACAAACTGGACTTTGCCGCCACACAACATTACTTTCTCAATGATATCATCTACAACATCTTGCATGGGATACGGAATATTTTCTAAATCGTCTGTAAAAATTTCTTCTCTCCCCACTCCCAGGCCTGCAAGTTTCCGGAAATTCTTTTCAACCACCAGCGTATCTACATTTTTTTGCACAACCTGTTTCCAGATCTCCTGAACGCCAATTGCAAGACCTCCCTGGATATCAAGCCGGCTTAATTTATCAATAATCAAAGTTTGTTTATGTTCATTTAATTTCTTCAGTGATTGCATGATTAAATGAATTAATTCCTCCGTAGAACTTTCCAGATAATTTCCCGAAACATACTCAGCTATAGCGTTTTCGTTCCTGGTCACTTTTCTGAATTCACTTAATAATTTATCGCTGCCCGCCACCACCACAGGATACGCATGGGCTTTCAAGAGCATACTTAATCCACGATCTGAATTTTTTACAATAGCTTTAATTGCTTTTTCTTTTTGGTCACTTTTTTCATAAAAGATAGAATCATCATGTTTGAAATTATCTTCAATGTGCAATGGAACATCAACATGAATTTTAGCTAATTTATACTTTTCATATACCATGTAGCTTATCTCGTTTGCACTTAACAAGACCAGCACGGCAGTATTGACAAGGTCATGATTATAAATCAAATCTCTTATTTCGAAACTACTATCAATTACAATTTGTTCTTCTGGTTTGAAGTCCAAATAGTATACTTTGTAAAACCAGGGAGAAAGATAGATGATTAACCCTTCTTTGGATTTATCTAACTGGAGATCGTTCAATAATCCGTTTAGTTTTAGGACCATCAACCGGACCATTTCATCCGGATAAGATTCATATAATTTCCGTTCTAAGGTATCTACTTTAATTTTTACATATTTTCTGAACTCCGGCTCAGAATGCATCCGCAAAGGCAATATGATTGAAATGCTGGGAAGATAATTATTGTGTTCTTCCAGCTCCCTTAATTCGGGATAATATTTAATATTCATAAAATATGATATGGCACAAATTTATTTCAGCTTTATTGATATGAATATGACCAGAATCAGTCAAATCAATGACGTAAAACAAATACGTTAAGTTGCATTGGGCTAGAATTTAAAAAATCAAGTCTGTCGGACTTGCGGATATTACTTTTTCCAACTAACCCTGCCAGGTTCTTAACCAAGCTTTATTGCTTGACCATTAAAAGCTTAGATAGTATTTTACTTTTAAAGGTCTAAGTACAATCTTACTTGACAGCCGATCTGGTCTGGGAAACATAGCCGAATTGTTCGAATTTTTACTCAATTGTTTAATTTGAACACGCAGGCTTGTTTACTATTTGTGCCTACGTATAAGAACTGCTTAGGTAGATAGACCCAGTGGTATAATATGGATAGGGCAGGATTATCCTATCGTATATCAAAATCATTCATGCAAAGCCATGATCGGAATAGGACTATGCAAAACAAACTCTCCAGTATGCCCTTTAAATAACAGGTCGACAATCAAATTATGTTTTTTAGGTAATATGATCAATAGATCAAAACCATTCTTATGGGCAAAATTTAAAGTTCCTTCATCGACATCATCATCCTGGATAAAATGGTATTCAGGTTTTAATGCTGTAAGTTTTTCAAATAATACAGTGGGACGATTTTCAAGGTCAAGGGTATGAGTTTCCCTCTTTGATGTATTCAATACATGAAATTCAGCGTTAAATTCATGCAGGAAACCTTTCATTTTTTCAATCGGAATATCCTCTACCTGATGAAGATCGCAAGCAAATCCGATTTGCCGGATAGGTTCAAAACTATAATCCATTGGAACAGCAATGATAGGCCATTCCAGGTGTTTCATGGTATATACGGCATCACTCCCAAATAACAGCCTTTCAGCAGATGTAGCACCTTGTGTTCCAATGATCACCAGGTAAGGACTTGTTTCTTCACAAACATGAGTTAAAGCCTGATAAAATATCCCTTCCATGATTTGAGTATCTATCGTTATATTTTCTTTAGTTTTTTGAAGCAATTCTCTTTTCAATTTTAGCATTTCTTCTTTTGCACTATCCGCCATTTCATCTGCATTAACGGTTATTGGTAGTTCGCTATACGTAGTTGGGATTTGATATACATGCAGCAACAAAAGGCTTGCTTTAAGTCCCGTTGCTAATTTAACAGCATATATCGCAGCATTGGATGCAGCTTTTGAAAAATCGGTTGCGACCAGGATCTTTTTCATGATGAGATTAATTTTTGTTATAAATGAGTAAATACAAAATTATAAGATTATGGCAAGTCCGGTTTATAAAATTCATCTACGAGTTAATTAGAACAAGGTATTTGATATCACTTTTGGTGATTACCAGGTTGAATAAAATATTTCCTGCCATGCATAATAGCAAATACTTTTGTTTAGAATAAAAAAGTAATTTTATGGAGTAATGTCCATCCGTAAGAAACGTAAAGTTGATCAGACCAATGCCGATGTGAATTCTGTGGTTCAGATAGTACATTGTGGAAAGCCTTATTTTGATTTGTTGACGAAGATGATCGACGAAGCTGTTGATACAATTCATATTCAAATCTATATCTATGATGATACCGCGACCGGTTTGTTAGTTTCGGAACATTTGATCAAAGCAGCTTCGCGTGGAGTTAAAATTTTTTTATTGGTTGATGAATATGCCTCTAAAGGATTATCGAAAGAAACGGTTCAAAAGTTTTTAGATTCTGGAATACATTTTAGGTATTTTAAGACCTTTGTAAAAAACAAGTATTTTTATTTTGGCAGACGGTTACATCATAAAATTATCGTGATGGATGCCACCAAAGCCTTAATTGGAGGTCTCAATATAAGTGATCGTTATAATGATACACCGGCTGGCCCTGCCTGGCTTGATTTTGCCATTTACCTGGAAGGTGTTACGGCAAAAAATCTCTGCATTCTTTGTTGGAAGACCTGGAAAGGATATCCCCAAAGTATGGGAATCACACCATGTGAAAAAATTATAATTCCCGCCATTCCGGCTGCACAAGGGCTTCCAAAAGTAACTATGTTGCGCAATGATTGGGTCCGTCGAAAGGTTGAAATATCGAGAGCATATCATCGCCTGATCAGGAATGCAAAGACTGAAATTACGATTCTCAGCAGTTACTTTTTACCCGGCAAACCGTTGAGAAGATTAATGGCAGAAGCAACGCGGCGTGGCATACGAATCCGGGTTATTTCAGCCGGGCATTCCGATGTCATGATTGCCAAAGAGGCTGAACGTTGGTTATACGATTGGTTGCTTAGAAATAAAATAGAACTGTATGAATATCAGCCCCGGGTTCTCCATGGAAAACTGGGTATATCTGACCGGGAATGGTTCACGCTTGGATCTTATAATATTAATGATCTCAGCGCTTATGCGAGTATTGAGTTAAATCTTGAAGTCATTCATCCGGAGATAACAAAACAACTATATGAAGAAATGAATACACTTATTTCGAGAGATTGTATCCGGATTACCAAGGAGGTAAGGGCGAACTCTAAAAATATTTTTATTCAATTCAGGCAATGGCTTGCTTATGAATTCCTGAGAATAATTTTTTATTTATTTACTTTTTATTTTAAGCAGAGAAAATAAACTAAGCAGTTATTGCTATTCTTTAAAAATCCTGCGGATATATTGTTTTAAGACCTGGTAATTCCAACCCTGGAATCTTCCGCGTTGCACTACCAGGTCATTGCTACCTTTCTTCTCCAGAAAAAAGTGGAAAACAAACCGCTGATCAGGATGATCCCACCCTATCATCTGGCCAAATCTCAAATCGTTAAACACCAGGGTATCACTCCATTGTTCAACGGTATAAAATCCCTGTGAAAAACGTTTTAATTTTATTATTTCTTCCTGGTTAGTCATACGTTTTAAAAAAATATCATTTTTAGGAAAATAATGAAAATCTATATGATCGTCTTTTTCAAATAAGGAATGAAAACCAACTACAAATCCATCTTCATTGCCACCTACGATATACCACAACCAATTTTGTAATGGCGTCGGAGTAGTAAAATAAGTTTCCGCTTTAATATGCTGGTCTGTAAAATTCAGTCGTGCAATCCGGTCAATAGTGAATTTATTAAAACTGCAATAGAATAAGTATACGAGGCTCACCAACATCCCTGACATACAGATTCTTTGATTCCATAGTATGTCTCTTTTTTTAATTAAAATCATGGCAATTGCAATCGCCGGCCATATAGAGAAAAAAGGGTCCGCAACATAAATAGCATTAAAAGAAATCCTATGGTGATTAAACGGCTCCCACCACCCTACTCCATAATTGTTAAATGCATCAAGAACCACGTGACCCAATATGACCAAAGCAAAAAATACCATCCACCTTACCAGACTGATATTATGTGGACGATGCCATCGTTCAGCACAAAGAGCAAATACCGGACTTATTAATGCTATGAATAAAAAAGAATGTGTAAAACCCCTGTGTGCAAGTAAATTATCTTCTGTTCCCATCCAGAAGGATGTAATAAAATCTATATCTGGTATACTTTGTGCGACAGCACCCCAGACCATAGCTTTATTACCTAATTTTTTTCCTGCAAAGGCTTCACCCATGCATGCTCCTAAAGCTAAATGTGTGATCGAATCCAACTGTGTTAAATTATAATACCAAGTTACTTATTATCTCCATGCTAAACTGAATGTAACGTAAATACAGAACTCATAAAATTTCAGCTTTAACTTTTTGGCCTTCAAACATTAAAATTGTTCGAACAATAATTTCATGAATTCAATCTTTTATATTATTGAAAAATATCATTTGAAAACGGGATACAGAATAATCTTCACATTACAAGCATCATGAATCCAAAAAAATCAAATCCTGATAAAATAGAGATTGAAGAAATAAATATGGTAGCCGATGGACTATCTATACCAAAATATCATGCAGCCAGGATTTTAAAGAAAACTACAAAAGTTTTTGGTCATACCTGTTCTATTGAAGAAACCTTAAATCTTAGGAAACAACTTCCTATCATTATCAAAATTATACTTGAAGAAGTAAAACAGTCGGAAAAATCGATTTTGATCAACAAGCCACCAATGGAGGACAATTACGACATTATTAATAATCGAATTCAAATCAAAGAATGTGGTTTTTCAATAAAATCATTCTTTTAAAAATCATCAAAAATATTAACAGGGCAACTAAAAGTTTTAATAGCCATAATAATATACAGCAATCACCAGATGCTGTGAATTTTGGGTAAGGAATCCTTCCAGGATATAAAGGCTTGCTTCCAGCAATCTTGATTTTGTGCTAAACGAGGTAAGATAGGATAAAACCTAAATCAACCTGCTTGCATTAGTAAGTGTCTCATTCATCGGATTACCCCTTTTATTAATCACTATCACGCTGAGGAGAACTTACAACGTTTAGCCGCCTCCATGTGTTTTCCCAAAAGTTATCGGCATCCTTCCATAAGGCAATTCTATAATTTCGTATTATGCATCATTGAGTTTTGCAAAAGTCCTTCCCTGAGAAATCTAAGTATCAATTTAACTAGGTCCTGCATCGCGATTTCCTGAAAACATGATAAAACTCATTATAAGACTTGATTTATATCATTGATCTCCGCCCATCATGGGATTAATTTTGAATCTTTCAATATTTATTACAATAAATTACAAAATTATGACAACAAGAGCATTACGTAACACCAAAGAATATCTACCGGTAGTCTTTGAAGACTTTTTCAAGCCTTGGAATGAATGGTTCCAACCCACTGAATTTGTTAATGGTCTTATGACAGTTCCCGCAGTCAATGTCACTGAAACCAAAGATGATTATCAAGTCAAAGTAGCTGCTCCGGGATTGAAAAAAGAGGATTTTAAAGTTGATGTGGAAGGAAATATTCTGACCATCTCCAGTGAAAAAGAAGAAACCAAAAATGAAAAGGATGAAAAGTATTCCAGAAAGGAATATACATACTCTTCCTTCAGCAGAAGTTTTACACTTCCAGATGTAGTCCATAGAGACAAAATCGATGCAAAATATGAAAACGGAATCCTCTCTCTAAGTTTACCCAAAAGAGAGGAAGCAAAAAAACCCACAATCAGTAAATTGATTGAGGTGCATTAATTAAGGTTAAGCCCTGCACCTCTGCAGGGCTCTTTTTTATCCGAAATTCGTTTATCTAATTTATTCCATGCGTATTTTTCCAAATTTTCAACTGCGTATATTATTTCTTATAGTTGGATTCTTTATATTATCGTGCGCAAGCAGTAACATAACTTCATCCTGGCGGAAACCAGGATTCAAATCAGCTCGATATAGTAAAGTACTGGTCATGGCTTTGCTTTTAAAGGAATCAGATTGGAGTTTTCGTGAATTGATGGAACAACACCTGGTCGATGATCTTAAAAATCTCGGGTATGACGCCAGGGCTTCATTTAAGGAATATGGGCCACTTGCTTTTAATAATTTAACCGAAAGACAGGCATTAGAAAAAATAAATGCTGAAGGCATAACATCTGTGGTTACCATTGTATTACTAAATCAAACACAGGAAAGGACATTTATACCTAGCCGGGCTCAGAACGCTTCTGTGGACCATCATGATGAGTATTGGTGGGCGTACTATAATTCCGTGACAGGCAGGATCAGCAACCCCGGATATTATATCATAGACACTAAATACTTTTGGGAAAGTAATGTATACATGGGCAATGGGAAAGAGCTAGTCTATTCTGTAAAAACAAATTCATTTGACCCGGTATCAACCAATCTACTGGCACATGGGTATGGAAAAATGATTGTCAGGGAAATGACCAAAAATAAAATATTCTAAATTCTATTCCCTGAAGAGGCATGTCTATTAATAGTCCTATATGAGCAATAAGACGTGGTGTTGAATGAAAAACAAAATACAACAGGGTATGGCAGACTATTATAATAAGGAGCGGTTAGATTATAGAATCTGGAATACGATCCTGGACATTCTGAAAGATGAAAATTTAGTTTTAAAAAATAGTTTAATAACCATTTTTCAGTCTCCTTTAAACCCCGATGAGCTGGAACAGGCAGAACAATTACAATCCAGGTTAGTCAATATGGACGACAGCCTCCTGTGGCTCAATAAAAAAGTAAGGCATTATTTTCTTAAATTAAATTTAGTCCCCCCTAACCTGCCGGGTATGAAATTGCAATCTCAACGAAGACAAAAAAAATTGCAGATTATCCTGGAGGAATTAAAGCAATCCTTCCTGCTTTTAAAATCGGATGTAGAAAAGTTCAAACAATCTTTAAAATCCAGTTAATTAGCGAGGTTAGCCAGCTTAGATTCATTTAGAATAATAATAGTACTTCCTTTTATTTCAATAAGCTTATCCGCTTTAAAATCACTTAATGTCCTGATCAAGGATTCAGTAGCTGTCCCTGCAATACTGGCCAATTGTTCTCTTGCTATGTCAATGGAAAAATTAGATTCGTTATTCTGCTTATATTTCTTTGAGAGTGCAATCAACGCTTCCGCTACTTTTTTGCGCAGACTATTGTAGGCCATTGAAATCAGCCTCTCTTCATATTCAACAACATCTTTTGCCATTAATTTTGCAAATCTTTTAAATAAATTAATATCCTTATTTATTAAACCTTCGAATTCATCTTTGGGGATTACAGCCAGTTCACAATTTTCCATGGCTTCTGCACTTTCTTTATAAACATCTCCTTCAAATAACGGAATGTATCCCAAAAAATCTCCTTCGTTAAAAAGTCCTATCACAAGGTCTTTAGCATTCTCGTTGGTCTTAAACGTACGCACCTTGCCCTTTAGAATATAGTATAACCTTGAAGGTCTGTTGCCCTCTGAATAAATGATCTGTTTTTTCTTGTACTTATTGATATTTCTATCCTCTGTAAGTTCTTTCACTACATCCCGTTTGGGATTATTTAGTTTTAAAATTTGACTAAGCCCTTCTAATCCTGGGGTGGGGTCGGCTTTGAGGACTTCATGACGTAACAGACGACGCTCAATAGCAGTTAATAATTCTGTACCATCAAATGGTTTCGAGATGTAATCATCTGCCCCCAGATCCATACCCTTCCTGAAGTCAGTCCGCTCCGATTTAGCAGATAAAAATATAAAAGGCACGTGTTGCAATTCAGGTATTTTCTGAATCATATGCAATACACCATACCCATCCAGGACAGGCATCATGATATCACAGATGATTAAATCAGGAAGTTCTGCCATAGCTAACTCCACCCCTATTTTACCATTAGCTGCTGTCAGAACAGTGTAACCAGTCAATTCCAGGATTTCGGCTGTATTTTCCCGCAATTCATCGTGGTCTTCAATAAGTAAAATTTTCTTCATATAAAATCAACAATAATTTGTATGAAATCAAAATCAAATCTCATGGAAACTTTAATAAAAATTCTGTTCCACGATTCAATTCACTTTTGCAGCTGATCTGTCCATCCATCAATTGAGTATATCTTGCGACAATGTGTAAACCGAGTCCGGTCCCCTGGATGTTCAATACATTGGAGCCTCTGTAAAATCGCTCATATAAATTCTGTTGATCTTGCTGAGAAATTCCGATCCCCTCATCTTTAATTTTTAAAGTCCAGGGGCTATGAAGGGCATTTGAATTAATATGAATGGGTTTGTTTTCAGGAGAAAACTTAATAGCATTTGAAATCAGGTTGACCACGATGTGTCTCATCAAGGCAGGATCAAAATCAACCATACTTTTACCCTGATGCACATACTCGATATTCTGACCCTTTTTTAATATTGGATTTATCTGGTTGATGATAGATTCAATCAATTCTTTTATGTCACCAGGATTAATTTTTGCCTTGACCTTCCCTTCTTCTATCTTCCCAACACTCAGAAAGTCATCCAGGATACCTGTCATGGCATCCACCGCAGAAATAATTCTTTCAAGGTGTTTATCCCGTTTGATCTGATCTTCAGAAGACGTATATTTTTGTAATAAATAAGCTGAAGAATTGATCGTGCTTAACGGAGTACGAAATTCATGAGAAGCCATGGTCACGAATCTCGACTTTAATTCTCCCAGTTCTTTTTCCTTGGCCAGGGATTTCTCCAATTCTGCTTCCGCTTCTGCTGTTTCTTGTGCTTGTAGTTTTAATTTAGTGACTACCTCTTCGAGCGCTTCCGTTCTATCCTTCACTTTTTGTTCCAATTCTGTATTTAATTCCCGGATAGAATTTTCATTTTGTTTTCTTAATGTAATATCATTAATAAATGAAATAATATACTGATTATCATCAATTTTGTAAGTACCCAGAGATACCTCCACAGGAAATTCCTGACCCCCTTTTTTCTTAGCGAATAAATCTAATCCCAGTCCCATCGGTCTGCTCTTCGGGCTTTCCATAAATTTATGATGGTGGACATCATGGCGCTGGTGAAAACGAAACGGAATCAAGGTTTCAATCTTTTGTCCAACTAATTCCGATTCCTGATATTGAAACAAATCACAAGCAAACCGGTTAACTAATATAATTTCAAGATTGGTGTCGACCAGGATAATTCCAATAGAGGCATAGTCGAGGAATGTATTCAGTCCCTGAGTTTTGATTCTCTCAATGGTCTTATCGAGTTTCACGGCAATAATTTTATGCCAATATACATATTATATCAGACCCCCTTGTTCCCGATCCAGTCTTTTACAAATGAGATTTGATCCAATATATGCAATTACAATAACTCCAAGCGAAGACAATGGCATTAATATGGCAGCAATCATAGGATGAAGTTTGGCACCAACTGCATAATACAAACCAATGATATTATAGATAAGGGCATATAAAAATGCAATCCATATCAGGACTTTTGCTTTTTTTGATGCCTTTATATAATGATCCAGGTGAACTATCCTGGAAGAACTAAGTATAATATCGCAGGCAGGAGCAAAAGAATGATAATGATCTACTACAGCTACTCCCAGATCGCTTTGTTTTAAAGCACCTGCATCATTTAACCCATCCCCCACCATCATTACATGATCTCCTTTTCCCTGGAGAGCTTTGATATAATTTAATTTGTCCTGTGGACTTTGTTCAAAAGTACAAGACATCCGATCAGGAACAAGTTTAATGATTTCGGACTTTAAAGAACGGGTATCTCCACTTAAAAGGGATATTTTATATTTTGGCAAACGGGATAACATATCAGAAATACCTTGCCTGAATTCCGTTGAAATCACGTAATGTGCTTTTAAATTTCCATCCATATTGATGAACACTTCAGTTTGATCAGTACGTTTCGCAATATGTCCTGTAAACGAGGCATTTCCAATTTTTATATGTCTATCTCCGGCCCACCCTTCAATACCCTGACCCTGGATTTCTTTCCAGGATGAAACAGGCAGTATAGAATAATGTTTTTCAAATTTTGAAATCGCTTGACTTAGCGGGTGCATAGATTGTTTGATCAAACTTAGTGCTGCATCCCTTTCTTCCACAATCCAGTCCTGATAAATTAATGTTACCAGATATTCTCCCGGAGCGGTTAAGGTACCGGTCTTGTCAAATACCACATGATCAATTTTGGTCAACTGATCAATGATCTCCGCATTTTTTACAAAAAAACCATTGCGGGCAAATAATTGTGTAATAAACCCTGAGGTGTAAGAAGAACTTAATAACAAAGCACATGGGCAAGCAATGATAAGTACGGATGTCAATGCATTCCATGCTAAATCAGAATTCGTCGGAAACCAGTAAGCCATCGATATCACGGCTACAATAAGGACTAGAATTGAAAAATAAGTTCCCACACGATCTGTCCACGTCCATTGGTTTGATTGCTCTTTTTGAAACACTTCATTGTTCCACAATTGTGTAAAATCACTTGTCGAAAAAGATTTTAAAACTTTTAAGCTAACCGCATTGGATAAAAGTCTACCTCCTGCGAATACCTGTTTGCCAGGATAAAGATCAATTGGTCTGGATTCTCCGGTTATAAAACTGTAATCAATTTGACTATTCCCATCAAGAATTTCTCCATCTACAGGTAAAATTTCACCCCGTCTTACATATAATGTCCATCCTGCTTCAACCTCGTGGATATTAGTTGATATGGTTTTATTTTTGTCTTTTACGACTTCAACCGTTATAGGGAAAAACGATTTTAATTTGCGATTGAACCTAAGTGATGCAAAAGTTTTCTGTTGCAGATATCTGCCAATCAACATAAAAAACACGATGCCACTCATACTGTCCAGAAACCCGGAACCGGTTTTAGACAATATCTCATAAACACTTCGGAGGAATGTCACGATGATAGCCAATGAAACAGGAGCATCTATATTAATAATTCCCCGCCGCAGGCTTTTAAATGCATTTAGAAAAAAGATCTTATATGCGATGAAAATAACCGGAAGAGATAAGATTAAATTGATATACCTGAAATAATTGGAAAGCAAAAAATTGGACTCAGGTTTTAAACCTAAATATTCGGGAAAACTCAACAACATGATATTTGCAAATGCAAATCCAGCGATGCCGGTATACACCAAAAATCGTTTTGACTTAGAAGAGCCCGGTTCTGAAGCTCCGGTTTCAATTTGAGGCTCATATCCCAATGAAGCTAGCAGCTCGGCAGCCCCTCTTACCTGAATTAATGCAGGGTCCAATGCGAGATAAATTTTCTTTTCAGTAAAGTTTACCGCTGAATGATTAATCCCTGGGTTTATTTTGTATAAATGTTCCAATAGCCAAATACAGGAAGCGCAATGTATTTCGGGTAAAAAAAACGAAACCTTCAATATGCTTTCATCTTCATAACTAATGAATTTAGCTGCTTCTCTTTTATCATCAAGGATTGGAAAAAAGCGTGTCGATGAAAGCGCTATTTTATTCCCTGGTTTTTCAGTTTGACAATAATATTGATCCAGGGATGATCTATGAAGTATCTGGTACACACTGCTGCATCCCTCACAACAGAATACTTTGTCATCTGCTTTAATAAAATCGTCCTCGCAGTCAGCGCCGCAATGAAAACAAATCGTAGCAACTGGAGCAGGTATCATAAATTGAACGGTTTGCATAAGGAAATGGTGTCTACAGAATGTTTATGAGCATGCATCAAACCTGGTAATAAACCTCTTAATAATAATGCTATAACTAACATCCAGGTAATGATGCTGGACATTCTCTTAGCGCGTGATTTGACACGACCGAGATACCAGGCTTTACCAAATGCTACCATGCCTAAGGCAGGTATGGTACCTAAACCAAAATAAAACATAAACCAAAACCCGTTTGAAGGGGATGCCGTTGCGATGGATGCAGTCAACGCTATCCAAATCATGGTACATGGCAGCAATGCATTCAATCCGCCTGCGACCATAAAAAAATACCAGGAAGGATTATTATAAATCGACTGAAATTTGACGTTGATAAAATTAGTAAGCGGAGCAGGTAATAATTTTACACTTTTATAAGATGGCAATAAGGCCACAATAAAAACCAGTGCTCCGGCTAACAATGAAATCCACCAGGGTCCAATGACGGCTTTGATACTCCAGCCCATAAGGCCCGGCAAGAAACCCAACATTCCATACATAAATGCTTTGGAAAATGAATAAGACATAAACCTGAATACCGGTTTCCATTTTCCCTGACCAAATGGAATAGACATCACCAATGGGCCACACATACCAAGGCAATGCAGACTGCTGCCTATACCCAGGGCGAATGCATAAATAAACCATGTAAGTCCCCAATTCATATTGGTTAAATTTTCATTTCCTTGTAATAGTCTTTATCTCCGGAGTGCAAATAAATTTTTAGTATACAAGCCTGGGGTGATACCGGCTTATCCAATGAATATACATTGCTGACAGTCGGACTGATCTGAAACCATTTATCAAATAATTCATTCGCAGGGTAATAAAACTGGACCGTGCAACTGGATAGACCTTGATTTATCTCGCTGGGAATTATCAATTCAACGATCCCATCCGCTAGCTTGATATTAAACAATGAATCCAGCGGAATGACCCGATGCATGGCTTCCTGTGTGCGGTCGTATACCAATTCTTTTTCATAATAGTCTTTGGTTACTAAGGACAAGTCCTTTTGCATAAACGTATACAAGAGGATAAAAATAAAAACAAGCACCAGGGCACCTGTACCTAAGATAAGCTGACCAGCATGAAGTTTTTTGAGCATTATAGATTTATTGAAGTCCGATAAATGGAATTTTGACGGAATAAATTTCTTTTTGTTTTTCAAACACGCGCAATCTGACCATTTCTTTCCGCACGGTAATAAGCTCCTGTGGTCGCTTAATAAAGAAGAGTTCTTCAATACTTTGCCCGGCTTGCAGGGTGTCCACTTGTTTTCCTGCAAACGCTAAGCTATCATATTTAGTATCCAGTTTTAATTCAAATGCCTTAGGAATAGAAGTAGTATTGATAAGTTTTATTCTATACAAATTGCTGACGGTGCCGTCTTTGTTTTCCTGCAGTACTTGTCCGGGCACCCGTAATACTATTATTTCCACTGATTTTTTTTCAATCAATAAGAAACTCATCAAAGCAAGTAAAATGCCCAGGACTACTGTGTAGGATGCCATTCTATAAGTGAACCTGGGTTTTATTCCTTCTTTGATATTTTGTTCACTTGCAAATAATATTAAATCTTCTGGTCTGCCTGTTTTCTGCATCATCAGGTTACAAGCATCTATACAGGCTGTACAATTGGTACATTCCATTTGAGTACCATTCCGGATATCAATTCCTGTCGGACACACCTGCACACAAAGTCCGCAATCGATACAATCTCCAGCACTACCCCTGTTTTTGCTTTCCCTTGCTCTCGGTTCTCCCCGTATATAATCATAAGAAACGACGATCGAATTCTTATCCAATAATACGCTTTGCAACCTGCCGTAAGGACATATGACCGTGCATACTAATTCTCTCACAAATGCAAATACAATATAAAATACGATTGAAAATAAAAGGATTGCACCCAATTCACCCAGGTGCTCTGAAATGGGATCTGTAATTATCTTTTTTAATGCATCTACTCCAATAAAATATGATAAAAAGAGGTTGGAGATCAGAAATGAAATAATGAAAAATAGAAGATGCTTAATTATTTTTCTTCCAATGATATTCAGATCCCATGCTTTGCTGTCTACCATCATCTGATGTTTTGCAGAACCTTCCAACCAATATTCGATCTTCCTGAAAACCATTTCTAAAAATATGGTTTGCGGACAGACCCAGCCACAAAACACCCTGCCATACGCCAGTGTGAATACAATGATAAACAATAAAAAAGATAACATTGCCAGGCCGAACAAGATGAAATCCTGGGGTAAAAACAGCTTCCCGAATAATATAAATTTCCCATGAATTAAATCAAATAGGATAAAGGGTTGACCTCTCCATCGAATAAAAGGAATAGCTACCAGGATTGCCAGAAAGATATATGAAAGAATGGTCCTGTATATATACAAACGACCAACCGGTTGCATCGCATAAATCCATTTCCTTTTACCAGTCTGATCTACCGTGGAAATCTTGTCCCTGTATGAAATTTCGTCTACCTGGCTATTCTTCATGAGACTTTATTTTACAGAATAGCTTTTATCCTAACCTTTCCAAGCTCAAACATAATTTCTTCGCCTTCTTTTTTCGATAACAATATTTTATACATATCCGAACCCGGAGAGATACCAATCAATGTCTGATAAGTCTTTAGGTGCAAGCGAGGTGTAGCTACACCAATAAAAAACATCACCGGGTCTGTTACGACCAATGCTCCCGGACCTACTTCGCGGGTGGATAATCCTTCATAAGATTTTAATTTTTCGAGATCATTGATGGAGTTCGTCAGCAATTCATTATAGTGAAGCCGCATATCTGATGCATAATTCTGATAGGAGGAATCTTCAATGTCCACCGTTTCATTTTCAGGCAAATCTGCTTCAGCGGATAAATCCAGAATCGTTTTATTCAACTCTGTAACCAATTGTTCATGGTGTGAAATCAATTTTTCCAGTATAAATGTTTTATCAATCATACTTAATACAGTCTGTCTGGTCATTTTTTATTAGATAAGGTCAATGAATCTTTAATCATCAGCGTGCTGTCCCTGTACAGGTCACCTTGTTTCGCTTTTGCATTGGGAGGGTTGGAACCTTTCAGGGATTTGACATAGGTGGCTAACTGAGCAATCTGCAATGGTGAAAAATCATTGCTCCAGCTTTTCATTCCTTTTTCGACGTACCCATATTTAATAGAATAAAATATATCTTTTATATCACCCTTATGTAACCAATAGTCATCTGTAAGATTGGGGCCTACTACATTTCCTTCGCCATTTTGACCATGACATGCAACACAATTGGCACCAAATATCAGACTCCCTTTAAACTTATTGTCGTCGTCTAATGCTACTACAGAACTTTCATCAATATTATCATGATTAGAAACCAGTTGGCTCTTTTTGCTTTTTTTAGCCAGGTCGATTTCTGCATTCAATTCTGTAATCTGCCGGGGCATCGTACCACTGACAAACATTCGGTAAGAATAAATGACTCCAAATAATATGGTACAATAAAAAGCAACGATCCACCATTGAGGAGTCTTGTTATCTAATTCACTGATGCCATCATAATCATGTTTGAGGTCGACTTCGTCACCCTTATCGGAAATTAAATAGTCATTGATACGCTGTAATAATCCTTTGACTTGAACCGGGAGTATTTCCTTCTTTCCTTTTTCAACCACCGCTGGATTGTGTCCCATAGCACCTAATAAGGCTTTTGCCAGAATCCATATAATTACCAATTCAAGTAAACAGACAGCAAGTAATCCATAAAATTCAAATGGATATTGATTCAATACCTCAGTAAAACTTGAATTTGATACTGCAGCATTGGACGGAGTAGCTATTATAGACAGTACTAAAAGAAGTATATTTTTTCGATAAGATGACATATTGATTATTTTATTATTCAATGAAATAATTTCCGGATTAATCGAGTGGAATATTGGCTCTTTCTGCTATGTCAGATTTATTTAATGAATAGATATAACAAACTACACCCACAAATACAGAAACAAACATGATCAATGCCAACACTGGAAATACATCCACGTGATCTATCGTCTTTAGGTAATCACCGAATTTCATTTTTATTATTTATTTTATTTTCTAATATCCGTTCCAAGTCTTTGCAGGTATGCAATCAGTGCTATTATTTCTTTATCTGGTTCAATGTGAATACCATTACTACTGAGTCCGGCGGCAATTACTTCGGATTGTTTTTTCAAATCCGAATTGGCTTTATCTTCATAACCATCCGGATAAGGTACTCCCATCCTTTTCATAGCTTTAATTTTAGCAGGAGTAATAGAAGTATTCAGCACATCTTTATAAAGCCACGGGTAGGAAGGCATGATGCTGCCGGGGCTCATTTCCTGAGGTGATCGCATATGATTGTAATGCCAACTGTCTGGATATTTACCACCTATCCTGTGAAGATCCGGTCCGGTGCGTTTACTACCCCATTGAAAAGGATGATCATAAATGAATTCACCGGATTTACTATAATCACCATAGCGGGCTACTTCGTCCCGGAATGGTCTTATCATCTGAGAATGGCATGTATAACATCCTTCCCTTACATACAAGTCCCTACCTTGTAATTCAAGAGGCGTATATGGTTTGACAGAAGCAATGATCGGTATATTTTTATCTATCAAAAATGTAGGCACTAATTCCGCAATACCTCCGAGAGCTACTACAATCAAACTTAATATCAGCATTCGTACAGGTCGGCGTTCAATAGCGGTATGCCAGTGTAACGATTTAGACGGCAAGGCTTGTTTGCTCAACGGCATTGCTTCAGCAGGTTCATTGTTTACAAATTTCCCTTGCTTTACAGTTTTGAAAAGGTTGTAAGCTGCCAGGAAAGCGCCCGACCAATATAACGTGCCGCCAATACCCCGGATGATATACATAGGAACAATACGGGTAACAGTTTCAAGAAATTGATATTGTAATTGACCGCTATCCGTAAACTTTTTCCACATTAATGTTTGAGCAAATCCAGCCCAATACATCGGAATGGCATATAGTAATATCCCAATGGTACCAATTAAGAAATGCTGATTGGCCATTCGTTGCGAATACAAGGTGGTATTCCACATTCTTGGAACCAGATAATATAACATGGCAAATATCATGAATCCATTAAACCCCAATGCTCCGATGTGGACGTGAGCAACAGTCCAATCCGTATAATGACTATATGCATTAACTGATTTTAAAGACAACAATGGGCCTTCGATCGTTGCCATCCCATAACACGTAAGCGATACGACCAGCATTTTGAGTATCGGGTCTTCTCTAACCTTATCCCATGCACCCCGGATAGTAAACAATCCATTCAGCATACCTCCCCAACTGGGTAAGATCAACATGATACTGAAGACAGTGCCTAAGGCTTGTGTCCATTCAGGTAATGCTGTATACAATAAATGATGTGGGCCGGCCCAGATATATATAAATATCAACGCCCAAAAGTGAATGATGCTCCAGCGATATGAATATATGGGACGGTTAGCCGCTTTGGGAACGAAATAATACATCAATCCTAAAAATGGAGTTGTAAGAAAAAACGCCACTGCATTATGACCATACCACCATTGAACTAATGCATCCTGAACTCCGGCGTATAAACTATAACTCTTAATCCAGGAAAAAGGTAATTCAAATGAATTGACGATATGAAGCATTGCAACAGTAACCCATGTTCCAATAAAAAACCAAATCGATACATAAAGATGTCGTTCCCGTCTTTTTAAGATAGTTCCAAACATGTTTATTCCAAATATTACCCATATAATAGTGATGAGTATATCCAATGGCCATTCAAGCTCAGCATATTCTTTGCCGGTAGTATATCCCATTGCAAGGCTTAGTGCTCCTAAAACAATGATCAATTGCCAACCCCAAAAATGAATTTTGCTCAGTAAATCATTAAACATCCTTGTTTTTAAGACCCTTTGTAAAATAAAATAGGAGCCACAGAATACTGCATTGCCTACGAAAGCAAAGACGACGG
Organism: Saprospiraceae bacterium; assembly: GCA_040007895.1. Taxonomy (GTDB): domain Bacteria; phylum Bacteroidota; class Bacteroidia; order Chitinophagales; family Saprospiraceae; genus JADJLQ01. The sequence continues at coordinate 30,713 of JBDTUE010000024.1, forward strand.
CATTAGTATGAATTGGTCTCAGTCGTCCAAAAGTAGTATAGGGAATACCCAGGTTTAATGCTGGAAATGCCAACTGAAAAGCAATGAGCACACCCACCATCATCCCTATGATACCCCAAAAAAGAGTTGCAATTCCAAACTGTTTAACTATTTTATTATCGTAAAAAAAAGTATCCATTAATTATTTCATTTATTTTGAGTTATCGACTTGTTTATCATCAAATAAAATACGTTCACCCGGTGAGTAAACATCGTCAAATTGATTGCTGTAAATGCTCCAGATAAAAGCCAGGAGGAAACAAACTGCAATACAAAGACTTGCAAGTATTAAAATGAATAGGACTTCCATGTGTATAATAATATTTTAATAAGAAAAGCTGTGGACCAAGTAAAGGCCGGTTTGTTGCCTTTGCTTTTTTAATTCACGCTTGAATTTATCCACAGCCTATGGGTACCATTAAACTTTACACTCTGATGTATCTATTTTTTGGAAGATTGTTTGCTTTTATAAATCAATACGGCACAAGGAGCTTGTCTTAGAATAGATTCTGCAACACTGCCCATCAATATCCTGTTCATTCCTTTTCTGCCGTGCGATCCCATTACGATTAGATCGGCCTTTATTTCTTTTGCTTTATTCAGGATCGTCATTGCAGCATCCATTTGATCACTGACCTCTGCTTTTACTTCAAGGAAAGGATGTTCTTTGATAATCAACTCAGCCAATGCCTTTATTTTAACTTCAGTTTCCTTTTTCGTTTTTTCAAAATAATTATCCAATACTACATTTTGCATGCCG
>JBDTUE010000025.1:0-30835 GCA_040007895.1 Saprospiraceae bacterium
CTATTTTTAGAAATAATTCTACTCTCCAGGAAAATAATTATACTGCTTAATGTTCAGGATTCAAAGGGACTCGTATCACTTTAAAGCTGGATCCTTCCACATTTAACGAAATACTACCGGCATCTACAGCTATCGTGCCAGGAGCAGGAGTTATTTTTGAAGGCATCTCAATAGTATTAAACACCTGAATGTCCTGGTGAAATAATGAAATCATTTTAGCCTGAACATGACCGGTCATTCCACTCAAGTTAAGTTTGATATTTGTTGGTTCAGATAATACATTGACCAGTTTAATAATGACTTCATTGCTGGACGAATCTATAGAAGCGGATCCATAAAGCCCATCCTGTCCCGTCATATTTTCCCCATTGCGTTTTATAGATAAAGTATTCGTTCCTCTATTCGTTGAATACAATTTTTGCACATGATAATTGGCTGTTCCAAATGAAGTAAGATTATCAAACCAAATAAGGTCCGGTGTCCATTGCCAGCGATTTACATGAGCAAATAATGGAGCATACGAGGACATATATACTACATCAGCATTTCGTTCGAGCCCGGTCATAAATGCTGCTTCCGATAAAGCACATTCCCAGGTATTTTTATTCAAAGGGCTGACGGTAGATACACTTTGAGCAGCATATTCACCGCCAAATATCTTATACCGGTTTCTGTCATAATGATCATACCGGGTTGCATTTTCGCGAAACCATTGAGGTTTTTTATAATAGTGTTCGTCAACGATTTCCGGTTTGAGTGCTGTAAGTTGCTTTTCTGCTGCTTCAAATAATTCACCTTCAGCAAATGGTCCGGTACCGGACACAATATTAAATTCAGGATATTTGGATTTAATTGCTTTTGCAAATAATGCATACCGTTCAAAATATTCCTGTCCCCATTGTTCGTTACCTACGCCGATAAATTTTAAATTAAATGGTTCCGGGTGTCCAAGTTTCATTCTCCGTTTGCCCCAGGTCGTATTAGTCGATCCATTAGCGAATTCTATTAAATCGAGAGCATCCTGAATGTATGGATCAATTTCATTAAGCGGCACCAATTCACTGGAGTTAAACTGGCAGGCAAGTCCACACGATAATATCGGTAAAGGTTCTGCACCGATATCTTCAGCCAATAAAAAATATTCATAAAATCCAAGTCCAAAAGATTGAAAATAATCCGGCGCGGGCCGATGGGCAAATTCCATATTCCATCTATTGATCATTACTTTTCTTTCTTCAAGCGAATCAACTGTTTTTTTCCATTGATATCGTTCATCGAGTGTCCTTCCCTCTACAATACATCCACCCGGGAATCGAATGAAACCTGGTTTCATATCAGCAAGGAGTTGTATAAGATCCTTTCTTAATCCGCCCTTCCTTCCTTTCCAGGTATCCTGAGGGAACAGGGAAATATGATCCAGATCAAGCTGACCTTTGCCTTCGAAATAGATATTTATTTTGGCATGTTGTACAGTCGATTTACCAGTAATTACTCCTTCCCATTTTGTCCAGGTAGTACCCGTGGGAATTACCTGAACACTTCCCAATACATTACCCAACGTGTCAACTAATTCTGCCTTTACTAAAATGTTGCCCTCAATGTTTTTAGCCCAAAAAGAAAAATCATATTTATTTCCTTCATGAATACCGATTCCATCAAATCCTTCATTCTGAATTCCAAAATCACGGCTCGAATCTCTTTTTTCTACCCGAATAAAACGGAGGTTGTTTTTACTGTTTTGAGCATTATTGATGATCGTAAGTTCATTGACAGTATTAAAGCGGGTCTCCGCATTTGGCAAATGTTTCCACCCCATCCAGGGATATTCAAATTCAAACGACCTGTTTTTTATTAATTCAGCATAGATCCCGCCATCTGCTCCTGAATTGATATCTTCAAAAAAGATCCCAATCATAGTTGGTTGAATCTTTACCAGGGGGGTTTTAATATCTACTTCAACAGTGGTTGATTCGGCCTTTTTTTCAATGGAAGAATCTTTACAGGAGAAAATAGTGACCAGTATTAAAAACAAGATGGATCGAAATGTATTATTCATGCGAAGCTTTTATGGTGGTTTCGAAAAGTAAAACAATTCAGCGGATTTACGAAGTTTAAAATATTTTAGAAATGAGTTTGAATCATCATTGAATCGAAGAAAATAATGCAAATCAAGAAGTATATTTACAAGAACAGCAAAAATATATTTATGAAAAACCTCCTTTTGATTTCGTGCGTTTTATTCTTATCTATTCTTCAAGTCTATACCCAGGATAATATATCGTATCCTGGCTATTTTAATTACTCCTATTCTACTAAAGATGGAAAAATCACCCTGTCTGTTGATAAACTTGACCAGGAGTTTCTGTATGTCCAGGGGCTTTCTTCGGGTATAGGATCCAATGATATAGGACTGGATCGCGGGCAAATCGGCAGGGAACGGATCGTAAAATTTATCCGTGCTGCCAATAAATTATTATTGATACAACCCAATTATTCTTATCGTGCTGTTTCAAATAATCCCGCAGAACGCAAGGCAGTTGAAGAGGCATTTGCTCAATCTGTACTTTGGGGATTTACCATTGACAAAGAAGAAAACGGTTTACTCTCTATTGATCTTACGCCGTTTCTGATGCAGGATGCACATGATGTATCAGGGCGACTTGAATCTTCAAAACAAGGAACATACCGGATAGATAACTCGAGATCATTTATCAATCTCGAACGAACTAAAAATTTTCCAAAAAATTCAGAGTTTGATATCTCTCTAACATTTACCGGAAAACCAACCGGGGGATTTATCCGCAGTGTAACCCCAAGTGCTGAAGCGGTCACCGTACACGAACATCATTCATTTGTAGCACTACCTGATAATGGATACAAAACCAGGATCTATGATCCACGTTCCAGCTTTTTCGAAACTTCTTATTTTGATTATGCTACTCCTATCTCAGAACCCATCAATAAATTATTGACCGTACGGCACCGTTTGGCTAAAAAAGATCCATTCGCTACTATGAGCGAACCTGTAAAACCAATCATATATTATCTCGATCCGGGTTGTCCAGAACCGATCAAATCAGCATTGATGGAAGGAGCACGTTGGTGGAATGAAGCATTCGAAGCAGCAGGATATATCAATGCATTCCAGGTTAAAGAATTACCGGTAGATGCTGATCCAATGGATATAAGATATAATGTGATTCAATGGGTCCATCGAAGTACCCGAGGTTGGTCTTATGGTAATACCGTTACTGATCCGCGTACCGGCGAGATCATCAAAGGTCATGTATCGCTTGGTTCATTGCGGGTAAGGCAGGATTATATGATAGCACAGGGCATGGCTTCTCCATTTGAAGACAATGATTTAAATACAACTCCGATGACAGAGATGGCATTGGCAAGATTGCGTCAATTATCAGCCCATGAAGTAGGCCACACCATTGGTCTTAATCACAATTATGCATCGAGTGCAAACAATAGGGCATCTGTGATGGACTATCCCCACCCTATTATTGATTTTAAAGACGGAAAAGTAGATTTTTCTAAAGCTTATGATATTGGCATTGGCGATTGGGATAAGCGTGCTATTACCTGGGGTTATCAGGATTTTCCTCAGGGAACAGATGAAAATAAAGCATTAAATAAATACATGCAGGAGACGATTAACATGGGGTTGAAATATCTATCCGATCAGGATGGAAGACCAGCGGGTAGTGCCAGTCCGATTACACATCTATGGGATAATGGTGACAATTCAATAAACGAATTGAACCGAATGATGAAAGTCAGGAAACAAGCATTAAATCAATTTGGAATAAATACCATCCGCACAGGAGAACCTATGGCTTTATTGGAAAATGTATTGGTGCCTTTGTATTTAAGTCACCGGTATCAACTCGAAGCAGTATCTAAATGGATCGGTGGTGTGGATTATAATTATTCATTAAAAGGAGATGGACAAATTACGAATAGTATGCTTTCTTCAGATAAACAAATCACTGCGTTAAATGCAGTATTACAAAGTATCAGTCCGTCTGAGTTAGCCATCCCAGAAAAAATTATTCAGCTCATTCCTCCTCATCCACCTGGGTATTCAAGAGATCGTGAATTATTTAAATCCAATACTGGACTCATCTTTGATCCCTTAGCTGCCGCTGAATCCATCACCGGATATGCTATGGGATTTTTATTAAACAGCGAACGTTTAGCAAGAATTGTAGAACAAAACGCAAGGGATGCCAGTCATTTTACATTGCTTTCTTATTTGCAAAACATACATAAGAAATTAAAAGAAGTGGCTGCATCAAATGGGTTAGAACAAGAAATAAAATTAAATGCAGAGCGATTATTTATTAATGGACTTCTTTCGCTGATGTCGGATAAAAATTTACCTTCCTCCGTGATGGCTCCATGTACCAGATTTATTAATGAGCTCGAGGTGATTACGGGCGTTGGTTCTTCAACGCAAGGAAATTACATCAGAGAATTAATAAAGAAATTTAAATCTGATCCGGGAGCATTTACTGCACCTGAACCAAGCAAAATGCCGGATGGTGCACCTATTGGATGCTGGAGTGAAAACTGAGTTGTTTTTAATAGTGTTTAAATAATTAGGAAGAAGTGATAGGCAAACATTTCGTCCATGTTTATTTTATACAAATCCAGGGATTCAAAATCTTTTATCTTACTTAGGAAATATTAAATAATTACCCTTCATGAAAACTAGTTTTAAACTCAATGGCAAACAAGTTCAGGTGGAAACAGCCGCCGACGCCACACTATTGTGGACTTTGCGGGATACGTTGCATTTGACAGGCACTAAATTTGGTTGCGGAGCAGCATTATGCGGAGCATGCACGGTACATCTCGATGGTGTACCGGTAAAATCATGCCTGACTTCAGTATCTGCAGCAGCAGGAAGGACTGTCACTACAATTGAGGGATTATCAACAGACAAGCTCCATCCGCTTCAACAAGCCTGGATTGATGAACAAGTACCTCAATGTGGTTATTGTCAGTCAGGACAAATCATGCAAGCGGCAGCATTACTCAAATCAAATCCGCACCCAAACCGGGAAGAAATCATCAATCATATGAATACCGTACTTTGCCGATGTGGTACATACTTGCGCATCATCAAAGCTATTGAACGTGCATCTACCGTCACTTCTAAATCCGGGAAACCATGAAAACAAATAAATCAATCGACCTTAAAGATCTTTCCCGTCGTCAATTTTTAGTTACGGCCGGAGGAATTGGTTTTGTAATTACTGCCGGAGCAATCACACCTAAATTTTTAAAATCGGATACATTATCCGATGCTGTAGATGAACAAAATAAAATTACCGCCTGGGTTCAATTAACAAAAGATGGCCGGATTACAATTTATAATCCTGCGGCAGAAATGGGTCAGGGCTCGATGACTGCCCTTGCGGTCATCATTGCAGAAGAACTAGACGCTGACTGGAGTAAAGTGCATATTGAAAATGCACCGGTGATACCTGAAATATATGGCTTGCAATGGAGTGGCAAACTCGGTGGACCAATGATGACTGTAGGAAGCAGAACGATCAGGGGATTTTATAAAAGTTTACGAATTGCTGGAGCTCAGGCCCGACAGATATTACTTTCTAATGTCGCAGAAAAATGGGGCGTACCTATCAATGAATTAACCACGGGGCCCAGTGTAGTGATGCACAAACCCAGTGGACAAAAAATGGCATATGGTGACATCGTTACATTTGCCAAAATTCCAGACATCGTACCGGAAATACAGGAAAAAGATCTTAAACAACCTGAACATTTTAGATTGATTGGAAAGATTACTCCCCGTTTTGATGTACCGGAAAAAGTGAACGGTAAAGGGAAATATGCAATTGATACTCATATAGAAGGTATGGTATATGGCGCCATCAGCAGATCACCGGTGAATGGATCTAAACCGGAATTGCTCAATGAAGATGAAGTTCGTGAATCAGATGGAATCATCGATATCGTAAAACTGGATCATGGTATTGGAGTAGTGGCAAAAACATTTGACCAGGCACTCAAAGCAAAGAAATTATTACAGATCAAATGGAGTGAAGGAACCAAAGCACAGGGATATCAGAGTGAAAAAAGTTTTGCTCAGTATCAGGATATAGCTGCTAATAGTCTTGCCAACGAATCCAATGTTAAATCCAAAATAGTATTGGAGACCGGTGATGCGATCAATGGTATAAAATCTGCTGTCAAAGTTTATAACCGCGACTATTTTACTGATTATTTATGTCATGCACAGATGGAACCATTAAATGCCGTAGTTTCTATTGCGACGGATGGTAAATCTGCCGAAGCATGGGTGGGGACACAAGCGCCTGATGCCGATCGTCATGCAATAGCGCAGGCCTTAAATATAGAGGATACGGCTGTACATTTTAATAATTGCTATTTAGGGGGTGGTTTTGGCAGGCGATCGGGCTTTGCAACAGAAGCAGCTCTTTTAGCAAAACAAGTGAAATTGCCAGTCAAATTAATTTGGACCAGGGAAGATGATATTCAGTATGGAACATTCAGGCCAATCAGTTTACAGCGACTTCAGGCAGGAGTAGATAATAAGGGAAATATCTTAGGCTGGCGACATGATATTGTGGGACCGGACGACCGGTTACAAACCGGAGGAATCCATATGGATTATTACAAAATACCGAATCAATCGGTCAAATTTTATGTGACAGATCATGGGGTCCGAACAACATATTGGCGATCTGTCGGTCATGGTCCAAATAAATTTGCACAGGAATCTTTTATTAATGAAATAGCATATGATCAAAAGATAGATCCATATAAATATCGCTTGGAAATGATGAAAGATTCACCACGCCATCTCACTATTCTGGATAAAGTAATTTCCATGTCTGACTGGGGCGCTGCCTTGCCAAAAGACCGGGCTAAAGGATTAGCTTTTTCTGATTATGGTGGTTCATATACAGCCGGTGTAGTGGAAATCTCATTAAATCGGGATAGCGGTCAAATTAAAGTTCATAAAGTCTGGGCTGTAGTAGATGCAGGAGTCATCGTACTTCCTAATAGTGCTACTGCACAGATGGAAGGCGGAATAGTCATGGGTATCAGCAGCTGTTTATTCGAAAGTATCACATTTAAAAATGGCAAAGTACAACAATCCAATTTCCATGATTATCCAATTTTACGAATGGCGGATGCACCTGAAAGTATAGATATTGCATTTATTCCATCTTCTGCTCCTCCTACCAGCTTAGGGGAAGTAAGTCTTCCTTTGATGGGTGGTGCAATTGCCGGAGCCTTTTTAAAATTAACAGGTAAAGCTTTGAGACATTTGCCTTTTAGTACGGAGAAAGTCTTAAAAGGACTAAATGGTTAATTGAATCCAATCATGTTGATAGACTCAACGTTTGTATTCAATATATTTTAGCAATCCTATACAACCTTCCCATACAATGCATATAAAATCCTGGAAGTTCGCAACCACTTTATCAGTTCACGGTTCAAGACCAATTACCGGTACTCAATTAAATGTTTCATTGATAAAACTTAATTCTGTATCAAGGTAACATCGCCGTTCCGCATAATACTGGAACCTGAACTAGTCGTTTTTATTTTTATGGAATAAATATACACACCCTCTGTCGCCTTCCTGGACGCATACTCTCCACGCCAACCTGTTTCTATATCATGAGAAATAAATATTAATTCTCCCCAACGGCTGAATACAGATAATGTATAGGATTCTATTTTTGGAAAATCAGTTGCAAAAATTGGCTTGAATTCATCGTTATTTCCATCATCGTTGGGTGTAAACAGGTTAGGAATAAAAATACCGGTATTGCAGACCGTAATATCTACATTAAATTTTTGTGATATGACTACGCCGCATGTATTCCTGATAGTAGCCGTAAATTCTCCGGGAACATTAATATTCCGTAAAGGTGAGTTGCTTCCATCTTCCCATTGAATGGATTGCCCTGAAATATGAATACCTCCGTGAATTTGTACTGTTTGTCCTTCACAAATAGTGGTATCAATTGCTTGTAGATTATTGTTTGTTTTTGTCAATTCAATGACTTTGAATTGTTTTTCCGAAATACATTGAGGGGCATATTCCAATCTGACAGATATCTGTTCACTCTGAGTGGCCTGATACGTTGGAGTCGAAGAGCCATTTTGCCATAAATATTTTAAATCTGGCAATATTGGTTTACCCACATTAAATTTAAGAGTATCGTCTTTGCAAAAAGAACTATCACCTAACGGTATTTCCATGGATGTGAGCACTACATCGTCTATAGCATAGTTAGCAATCAACCCGGATGGAAAATTTATATTGGATTTTCCGGTGGTTGCAGTTTCAGTATTTGCATCATCTCTAAAATTGCCAATGACCAGGTAATGTTCGGTTCCATCTGCAATAAAACATTTATTTACTTTATGCCATTCATAATTCTTTTGAAGTACGCTTCTTGCCACAGGTTTAAGTGCTAAGAAATTCCTGGGGAGAATAAAATCAAACAAGGGCAAGTCCTTCGTAAAACTGACATCTTGCGCATCCGTAAATATCGTATTGACCAATTTGTAATTTGGAAAAGTATCTACAGCCCTGACCATCATTTCAAAATAATATTTTTTCCCTGCTTCAAGCGGTCTGAGAAGTTTGACGGCCAGGTATAACCTTCCACTATAAATATTATCATCGGCAAACCCCTTGTAATACGTTTCGACGAACCCACATTGACTATTATTTATCCCGATCTTCTTATCCCGGATAAATCGCCACCAATCTATATAGGGACATAGATTATTAATATCGACCGGATCATTTTGTGGTACAAACCATTGGGCTATGGTACCGGTTCCGGAACAGGACACGGTCTCGCTAAAATTTCCATTAGGAACTAAATTGTCCTGAGCCTTCACTAAAAAGGCGTTTATAAAGAATCCCGCAAGAATCCAAAATCGCATTCAGACTGAAAAATTGAAATCTAAAGATCAGTATTTTTTATTCTCCTCTCAAATAAAGAATCTTAACGAATACCGTGAGCCCAGGTCAAATAAAGTGGGAATTCAGAAATGCCACAAAAGCTTGGGCGAGTCATGAAATAATCGCAAGGAGTATCCTGAATTACTACATAAGAAACTCAAACTTCTACGTTTTATCTTTGTAAAACAATATGATCACTGATTCGAAACCTATCCTGCTCTTTGATGGTACCTGCGTACTTTGTAATTGGTTTTTTCAATGGGTCATTAAAAAAGACAAGTTCAATACATTTTATTTTGCAACATTGCAATCTGATTTTGGACGTCAATTAATCGAAGACCATCATCTCGATACAGATGTTGATTCTGTGATTCTGTATGATCGGGGTAATGTTCATATTTTTTCAGCGGCTGCCTTAAAAGTCCTTATCCTTTTGGGTGGATATTATGCATGGCTTGGTCATATTGGACTGATGTTTCCCAGGATAATCCGGGACGGAGTATATAAGTTTATAGCAAAGTATAGATATAAGTGGTTTGGAGTGAAGGCATGTATTATTCCGGATAAAAAATTGAGCAATCGGTTTAAATATTAGTCTCTTAAAAAATATCCTCCAGAAGGGAATCTTAAAACACAAATTTATTTTCCAATCTCTCTATATCGGCCAAAAACTATTGCGCTTGGCTACTTTACAAGTAAAGGATTTGTTTCTCAATTTGGATTACTACATGAAAACAAAGTCAAGATTTAACCACAAGATTATTTTCCATTCCACCCCGGACCCCGAACTGCTCTTCCCGGTTTGGCATTGGTATGTTCTCCATCTTTAATCACTTGTACTCCATTGACAAATACATGGTTTACACCAGTGGCATACTGATGTGGTTTTTCATACGTAGAATGATCTTGTATGGTGGCAGGATCGAATACTACCATATCAGCGAAGTATCCTTGTTTCAATAATCCTCTTCGTTTGATTTTTAAATTTTCACAAGGCTGAGAAGTAAGTTTGCGGATTGCTTCTTCCATAGGAATTACTTTTTCATCCCGCACATATTTTCCCAATAATTTTGCAAATGATCCGTAAGCTCTTGGATGAGTACTATTCTCCAGAAACATTCCTTCATTGGGAATCGATTCGGCGTCACTGCAAAAATTTACATATGGAAGTTTGATATTTCGTTTGACGTTGTCTTCAGACATCATAAAATAAATCATCCCTACTCTACTGCTATCTTCAATGACCAGGTCAAGGATCGTTTCAGGTGCAGAGGTTCCCCTTTCCTTTGCAATATCAGCAATGGTTTTACCGACATACTTTCTGAGATTCTTGTTGTAATATCCTACGGTCAGCATATTTTCAGGGCCTGCCATTTTATACATGTTTTCCCAACCTGCATTCGTTTGGGTTTCCATTTCATGAATGATATGTTTTCGCATCGTTGGATTCTTTAATCTTTTAGCCCATGCACTGTACCCTCCTTCCTGGCACCAGGTAGGCATAGCTGCATCGAGCCCGGTAGCCCCGGCAGTATAATTATACATGTCTGCACTGATTTTTAATCCTGATTTCTGTGCACTGTCTATCACTTGCTCCATCCTGGTTTGATATTGCCAGTTATCCTTACCAGATATTTTCAGATGATAGATCTCTGCAGGGATTTTAGCTTCCCTTGCAATGGTAAAAACTTCTGAGAGTGCATTCCAGATAGCATTGCCTTCGCTGCGCATGTGCGAGATATACATTCCATGATACGAAGAAGCCACTTTTGACAATTCAACTAACTCATCGGTTTTAGCGTAAGCACCGGGAGCATAGATCAAGGCTGAGCCTACTCCCATAGCACCTTCCTGCATAGCCTGTGACACCAGGTTTTTCATACTGTCCAGTTCCTGCGCATTGGGTGCACGGTTTGCATACCCAAGTACATATACCCGGGGTGTTGCAGCCCCGATAAAGGAAGCAAAATTGCACGATACACCTTTCTTTTCTAAAAAACTAAGGTATTCTCCAAGGGTAGTCCATCCAATGTCATAGGGATGTTCACCCATATAAGAAATCATTTCCTTTCGCATGGACTCATTGATAGGACCCATGCTAGTACCTTCTCCAAATACTTCGAGGGTGACACCTTGTTTGATCTCACTCATCGATCTCCCGTCATGAATCAATGATTCGGGAGCCCAGGAAAGCATATTGACAAAACCAGGTGTCAATGCTTTACCCGCGATATCGATTACTTCTTTCCCTTCGACATTTTTTCCATCTCCTATGTAGACAATCGAATCTGCATTCCAGCCTACAGAGCCTTTTATCGGAGGTTGACCTGTTCCATCATAAATCAATGCATTGACGATAAGATGATCGACATGAGTTTTCGTTACTGGTGCATCACACGAAATCACAAGAGTTAGAAAGAGCAAGAGTAAATTTTTCATATCCTCTAAAAATAATACTTATTACTCAATTATAGTCGACACTAATTTTATAAGATCCTCAGGAGAATTATATACGTTGGGGGATATCCGGATCGTATCACTCCGGTAAGAGACATAGATATGATTGTCTAATAATTTTTCTTTCAGGGATACCGTAATACCTTGTGCCGGTCTGATGCCGAAAAGATGATTTGCCCGCCAGGGCTGTTCTTCGATCCAAATACCATTTTCTTTTAAGGAAGGTAATATAGTATCGACAATGCCCTTACAATACGACTGAATATTGTCAATGCCCCATTCTAATAATTGTTCAAAAGCTGCAATTTGCATCGGTACATGGATGAACTGAGATTGTTCACCCATACTATATCGTGCCGCTCCCGGTTTATAATCTGATTCGTAATCCAATAATTTTTCAAAGACTTCACTACCCTTTTTATTGATCCAGTTCTCTTCTATGGGTGTACCGTGATCGAATGCCGGGCCATAATATGCAACGCCCATCGCATACGGCCCCATCATAAATTTATACGCAGCTCCTACGAGCGCATCCACCTTAAATACTGATTGATCAAAAGGGAATGCTCCAAGAGACTGGGTTACATCCACTACCAACAAGGCTCCCACTTCATTAGTCTTTTCCCGGATTGCTTTCAGATCGAATAGGGTTCCATCCGCCCAATGAATATGTTCAAGGGTGACAAGTTTGGTGGCTGGTGTGATAGCCTTCAACACTGCTTCATTCCAGGATGGACCGCGTTGATTAGAATCAGAAGGTGGAGATACTATATCCAGGATCAATTCATGTTTTTCTGCTAGGCTTTTCCAGATGAAATAATTGCTGGGAAATTGTTTATCCAGTAAGACGATGTGATCGCCTTTCTTGAATTTAATATTTCTTGCCACATTGGCCATTCCATATGAAACGGAAGGAATAACAGCGATTCTTTCTGGTTGATCAGTTTGAATCACCCGGGCAGCTAATTGTTTTAAATATAAAACCGAATCAAAAAATGCAGTAGGTGGTATGGACCATGGTTTTGATTTTTTGATTAATGCATGTAGTCCCGCATCTCTGACTTTATTCAATAAAGGAGACATGTACGCTCCATTGAGATACGTGATATCTTCATCTAAATCAAAGGAATCCTTTTGGCATTTCAGCATACGTTATTTTTAAGTTTAAGTAAATCTTATATAAAATTTGGTCAATCAAAAAAATTGTTCTTTATGCACGTTTCGCTGGTCCAATAAGTTTGGCTCACCAATATTTCTATAATTTAAGAACTCATTGTTTTGGATCGGGTGTGTTTTCCGGTTTGTTGTCCCAAAAATAAAAATTAGATGTATCAATCTGATGAAACCCTACAGCAGGATATACATGATTCCCTATCTCATTGGTTCGCTCCGTTTCAAGCATAATTCCAGCGTGATTTTTAGACCTGGCAATAGATTGACAATGCCTCAGAAGTGCAGAACCAACTTGTTTATTTCTGAATTCCGGTAAAACAAATAAATCATTGAGCAAATAAAATGGTTTCATTCTTACAGAAGAAAATAGCGGATATAATAAAGTAAAACCAACCAACTGATCGTTTATAAAATAACCATAAATCACTGCTTCATTCCGGCTCAATCTTTCTCTGATAAATTTTTCGGCGGCGACTTTGTCGGATGGCTGTCTATAAAATTGACGGTAAGCATCAAACAAAGGGATTAAGATCTTGATATCCGGCAAGCCCAGAATTCTGATAAAGGTGGAATGCATTTGCAATTATAGTGATATTCCCAATTGGTTTACTATTTGAAATCTTGCCTGAAAAAATGATCTTCTATTGATGTTGAATAAACGCTTTTCAAGGATTTAATGGTTAAATATTCATCAATTCAAAAAAAAATTGATCCGACTTAGGAGAAAATTAATTCCTTATTTTAAAATTATATATAAATATTAAGTACATATGAAAACCTGATTAATTTTTGACAGATATTGTGTTACTATAATCTTGCCGTTATGCATATGTTAAGACTTATATATTAATCCTATTTAAAAACAAAGATGCGTAAAGTGGAAAATGTTAAAAATCAAATACTTATAAATTTAAATTGTTAAAAAAATTATTAAAAAAATATTTTATGTTCGCAGAGCGTATTAACTAAGATTTATTTTTTTATAACCAGAAATAACCATTCTTACACATGCAGTTAAAGTCTCTCCTCGGACGTTTATTACCAATTTGCCTATTTGCCCTCTCATCCCTAACAGTATTTTCGCAATCCACCCGGATGTCTCTCTTCAAGAGAGATCAGGATCAGGAAAAAAAATGGAATGGTTTACGTTCCAATCAAAAAATTACGGTCCTGCAATACGATGAAGCAGTCTACGAACAACTCAGAAAGGATGATGTTAACCATCTACAGATAGATCTTCCTACACCAGATCATGATCTCAAATTAAACCTGGTAAAGAATGAAATATTTGCAGATGGATTTTTTGTAAGTACAGATAAAGAAAAATCGGTCAATTATACAGGAGGACTCCATTATAAAGGGCAAATTGAAGGCCAGCCAGGCTCGATTGTAGCCATAAGCTTTTTTGATAATGAAGTGATCGCTGTAATTAATGAAACCGACGGGAATAAATATGTCGTAGGCCAGTCCAGTGCACTTAGAAGAGGAAGTTTTGCCGTATATAATACTGCTGAAGTTGATGCTCCCGCAATAGGTTGCCTGAGTGAATCATTGCCTGGATATTCAGATTATGTAAATCAGATCAAAATGCCTACCGCTCTGGAACAAAGGGCAGCTGGTGGATGTGTCAATATCTATTTTGAACTTGGTCAGAGCGTTTTTAGTAATAAAGGTGGTACTGCCGGAGCTACTAATTATATCACAGGAGCATTTAACACAGTCTCTGCCTTATATGCTGCTGACGGAGTAACCGTTAAAATATCACAAGTATTTGTCTGGACCACGGCTGAACCTTATGCAGCGGATGCTTCTAACGCTTTGACCCAATTTGGACAAGCAAGAAAGCTCAATTTTAATGGCAATCTGGCACAAATGGTTCGGCTTAAAACCGGTGGGGCAATGTCTGGGATTGCCTGGCTTAATGTACTTTGTTCATCTGCCTCAAGTTCAGGCGCAGGCCCCTTCAGTTATGCAGAGATATTACCAACGGTGAGTAGCCTTCCTACCTTCTCCTGGACAGCAGAAGTAATTACTCACGAATTAGGTCACAATCTTGGATCTCCTCATACACAAAGTTGTAGTTGGTCAGGTGGGCCTATTGATAATTGTGTGGCTCAGGAAGGCTCATGCGCTCCTGGCCCTACACCAGTCGGAGGTGGAACCATTATGTCATACTGTCACTTGACCAGTATTGGAATAAATTTTAGTAAAGGATTCGGACCTCTTCCAAAGGCATTAATATTAAGCAGGATCAGTGCATCATCATGTATTGTAGCTTGTTCTGGTGGTAGCACCTGTGTTTCCCCCACTGGATTAACAACTACCAATATTACCACCTCAGGAGCAACCCTTTCCTGGACTCCGGTCAGTGGAGCTATCAGCTACTCGATTGATTATAAACCATCTATTTCAACCACCTGGACGACCGTGAACAGCGTTGGCACTGCAAGCTCAGTTGTACTCAGCGGATTATCAGCAGGTACTTTATATAATTGGCAAGTAAAAACGAATTGTGCTGTTGGTAGTTCTACTTCCACCCAATCTCAACTTACTACCAGCAGCACAGCAAGCAATTGTACTAGTAATCCTCCCGCAGGACTATTTTCATCGAGTATAACCAGTAATACGGCCATGACGACTTGGTCACCCTCTACGGGTGCAACTTCTTATTCCTATTATATAAAGGTAGGTACTACTAATCCGACCTGGTATTTAGTAATTGCAAATTTTACCGGTACTGAATTAGGTCTTACAAGTCTCATGCCTGGTACTTTTTATACTTGGAAGATTAGTGCCAATTGTACAGCAGGTAGTTCTGCATTTACAGAAGGTCAGTTTACAACACTCACCAGCACGAATTGTACAAGTTCTCCCCCAACCGGGCTTACTACTACCAGTATTTCCACTGTTAGTGCTATTTTAAATTGGAATCCAGTTTCAACAGCTACTACGTATGCAGTACAATATAAGCTTAATACTTCCGCAACATGGATTACCTTGATTGCCAATACAACCAGTACCTCTATATCATTGACAGGTTTATTATCTGGTCTATTATATGACTGGCAAGTAAGATCCAACTGTTCAGCTGGAAGCAGCGCTTTTGCAGCAAGTTCATTTACTTCGACGGCAGCTACTGGTTGTACATCGCCGGTGACATTAACGACTACCAATATTACCGGGACTACTTGTACAGTGAATTGGAGTGCGGTTAGTGGAGCATTTAATTATACTCTTGAGATGAAAGAAGCATCTGATGTTAATTGGTCACAGCTTACGGTCACATCGGCTACAGCAGTAAATATCAGCAGTTTAACAGCCGGACGCGCTTATGATTGGAGAGTAAAGACGAATTGTAGTGGTAGTTCAAGTGGGTACGCCCAGACTCAATTTACTACTACTGGTACTCCCCCTGTAACTTGTAATGCTCCAACATCTTTAACTTCCAGTACGATTACTACTTCAACTGCTACCCTGGCATGGGTTGCTGGATCCGGAGCTTTAAACTACTCCGTAGAATATAAAGTGAACACTTCTTCTCAGTGGGTCGTGGCGAATGCTTCATTGGCTGCAACCACTTTTTTATTATCAAATTTAACGTCAAGTACGATTTATGATTGGCGGATAAAGACAAATTGCAGTAGTACCAGTTCAGCCTATAGTACCGCTCAATTTACTACAGGTACGGTGTCCAATGCATGCCCAGGCACCCTGGATCTAACTGAAAACGGAACTATCGCTACAGCTAAACCAGTGCCATTTAATGTTGATATAAAAGGTCAGATCAATCCGAGTGGTGATATGGATTACTATTCGTTTGTCATTTCAAAGGGTGGGACTATAATTATCAGTCTTACAACACTCCCTGCAGATTTTGATTTAAGAATCCTTAATTCTACAGGTACGACTTCATTAGGAGTATCACAAAATGGCGGTACGATCTCAGAAAGTATTACCACTTCACTTTCCCCGGGTAAGTATTATATAAGAGTATATGGTTGGAGTGGCGCAACTTCTTCAAACTGTTACACCCTTCGTCTTCAGCCTACTACGGCATCTATTGAATCTCAAGCAGGAATTTATTACAATCCGGATGCTCTGTCTACTTCCGTTTATCCAAATCCTACAACAACATCATTAAATTATAGAATTCTTGGCTTAACTGGTCCTGCTGAACTTACTGTCACCGATCTTCAAGGCAGGAATGTTATGACGGCGTACACTAAAGAATCAACTAGTCAATTGGATGTTTCAAACCTATCTGCCGGATTCTATTTCCTTAAAGTAAGGGATGAAAACAATAGAAGTAATGTCGTCAAGTTCATGAAGACTTTGTAAGAATATTTTTCAACCACAGAATTTATCTGGGTTGAAAACCTGGATACGATCAAAGCCTGTCGTACTGATACGACAGGCTTTTTTATTTTTACTAGCTTCTTATTAGTTCTTCTCGGCTTTGTAAGGGATTAAAGAATTTCAAGCGGATTTATTTGGCTACGATACTTTTAAAAAAGAAAATCAAATGCAAACTTGAATAGCCAATAAATATAATCGTCTTTAGTATTAATCAATTCTCTCCATTCCCTCCATTGCCATCAATACCTTAAATAAAATTAATTTACATTTGGACAGTATCTAAAGATTTGCTTAATGAAGAAAGATTTTGTTTTGAAGGAATACAGTTTTACTACTGCACGATGGTTTATTGTATTCTTTATGGGAATGCGGCTTCTCTCTAACGCCTCCGTTCAACCAATAAAACTTACCTGTGAATACCTTGAGAATCCGTTGGGAATTGATAGTAAAAATCCAAGGCTTGGCTGGAATATGGTTTCCAATCAAAGAAATCAGTCTCAATCTGCGTATGAGATCTTAGTTGCTGATAATCTAAAGGATATTCAAAAGCAAATCGGAAATATCTGGAGTACAGGAAAAATCACCTCCACTCAGTCGCAACAAATTGAGTTTGCAGGTGTGCCTTTAAAATCATTTACAAGATATTATTGGACTGTAAAAATTTATGATAAGGATAATTTTCCTTCTGCATATAGCACCCTTTCAAACTTTGAGACAGCCATGCTAAATAAAACAGATTGGATCGCAAGCTGGATCGGTGATGATCGAAAACAATTTACACGCGATGAAGATTTTTATCAGGTTGATCCAATGCCGATCTTCAGAAAGAAAATTAATATTACTAAAGATGTAAGTTCAGCAAGACTTTATATATCAGGGCTCGGATATTATGAAGCAAAGATGAACAATACCAAAATTGGCAATAATGTACTTGACCCAGGTTTTACAGCTTACAAAAAACAAATTTTATATACTACATATGATGTAAATCCACTCTTGAAAAAAGGGATTAATACGCTGGGAGTGATGCTTGGAAACGGTTGGTATAATCCGCTTCCCCTCAGACTTTTTAGTAGGTTTAATTTGAGGAATTTTCAGGAAACGGGCCGGCCTTGTTTGAAAGCTCAGGTCCTGATTCAATATACAGACGGCACTAAAGAAACTATTTTTTCCGATGAATCCTGGCAAACCACTAAAGGACCAGTAATTAAAAATAATGTCTATCTCGGAGAACAATATGATGCACGCCTCGAAAAAAATTTTGATGAAGATCAGAATTGGCAAAATGCTTCATTAGTAACAGCACCATCAGGAGAAATGATCCTCCAAATGCAGCCTCCAATCAGAACGACTAAAATTCTCAAATCAAAGACTATCAAAGAAGTTGGGAAAGATACTTTCATTGTTGATTTTGGACAAAACTTTGCAGGAGTTGCAAAGATTAAAGTTGCTGGAATAGCTGGAACATCAATCAGAATCAGATACGGTGAAGACACGTTCTCCACTGGACGTTTGAATTATTTAACCACGGTCGCCGGACATATAAAAGAAATGTGGAATTTAAAAGGAGGTCCTGGCTCTCCGAAAACTGCCTGGCAACAAGATGAATACATTTTAAAAGGTAATGGTGTTGAAACCTGGAGTCCCCGTTTTACATTTCATGGTTTCAGGTATGCTGAAATAACCGGGTGGCCCGGCAAACCTTCTCTGAACGATATCGAAGGATTAAGGATGAATACCGACTTGATGAAGACAGGTGATTTTTCATGCTCGAATGAATCGTTTAATAAACTTCACGAGGTCATTCAATGGACTTTCATGAGTAATATCTTTAGTGTACAATCGGATTGTCCTGGCAGGGAAAAAATGGGATATGGTGGGGATATGGTAGCTACGGCTGATGCATTTTCTTATAATTATGATATGAGTCATTTTTATTCGAAAACAGTTCGGGATTTTGCCAATGACCAACAACCGGATGGAGGCATTACTGAAATAGCTCCATACACCGGTATTGCTGATCGCGGATATGGTGGAGAATCCGGGCCACTGGGTTGGCAACTTGCTTATCCGTTTATTCAAAAAAAATTATATGAATTCTATGGCAATAAAAGAATTATCGAAGAACAGTATCCTAATGTTTTAAAACAAATCGACTTTTTACAAGCTAAAGCGATTAATGGATTATTTCATTGGGATATCAGCGATCACGAAGCGCTTGACCCAAAACCGGAAGCATTTACGGCTGCTTGTTTTTATTACCATCACTTGCTTCTTGCCATTGAATTCAGTGATATCCTGGAGAAAAAAGAGGATAAGAAAAGATTTGAAGACCTCGCTAAAAAAGTCAAAACCAATATCATTCGCAAATATCAAATTCCAAATACCGGACGATTCGATCTTGCTACGCAATCAGCGCAGGTATTTGCATTGTACTACCATTTAAATGAAGACAGTGATCAGGCCAAACAAGTCCTGATGAATGAATTTGAACGACATCAATGGCATATTTCAACAGGCATTTTTGCAACGAAAATGATGTTTGATGTTTTAAGAAGTGCAGATGAAAATGAAGTGGCCTATAGGTTAACGAATCAAAAAGATTATCCGGGTTGGTTATATATGCTAGATCATGATGCAACCACGTTGTGGGAATCATGGAAAAAACCTGATCAGGCTTCTCTCAACCATCCCATGTTTGGTTCTGTAGATGAATGGTTTTATAGATCCATTCTTGGAATAAATGCTGCAGATCCCGGATTCAAAAAAATAATGATCAAACCACAAGTGGCTGGTGATCTCACCTGGGCTAAGGGCAGCTATCAATCTATATATGGCTTGATTAGTATGGATTGGAAGAAAAGTAATGGAAGTTCCAGTTATAAAATAAGTATTCCTGCTAATACTATCGCTGAAATATGGCTGCCATCCAATGAAAATTCAACAGTTATTGAAGATCAAGATCCTAATCTTACGAAAATTAAATATGAAAAAGGTTATTCAGTCTATAATGTGGGATCCGGATCTTATAACTTTAGAGTCACTCCCTAAATTAAAATTTCTATTGACCCGAACTTATAGTCTGACGACATTACATTCGCGTTAAGATTAACCAATCAACCAATGAAATTCATCATCACCTTGTTTTTTTGCTTCCTGTTTTTTCTCGGAGAAGCTCAGCAACCAAAATCTGCTTTTATAAAACCTTATAACGGAAGACCTACTATTTTTATAAATAACACACCACAAACCCCGGCTTTTTATGCACTTACGCATGCGTATGGAGGACGATGGTCCTGGGAAGAAGTAGCAGCAAGGAACATTAATAATTTTTGTCAGATTGGATTTAAACTTTTCCAGGTCGATTTATACTTTGAAGATATCTGGTATAAAAACAAAAAGGGATTAGATATTCAAAAAGCACAAAGACAAGTCAGAGGAGTTCTGGATCAATGCCCCGATGCAAACGTCATCATCCGGATTCATGTAAATGCACCATTTTGGTGGAATGAAACTCACCCGGATGAATGCACAGCATTTGCTGATGGTCCTGTAGATAGCACATTAAAAGCTGGTGCTCCTTATCATAATGAAGAAAATGATATAAGGCGGGCATTACGGACAAGTCTTGCATCGACACGTTGGAAAAAAGAATCCGGAGAAAAATTGATCGAATTCTGTCAGCGACTTTCTAAAACACCGGAAGGAAACTCTGTAATAGGTATGCATGTATCCGGTGGGATTTATGGTGAATGGCATTATTGGGGTTTTATTGATCATGATCCAGATACCGGACCAGCTATGACTTCCTATTTCCGGACCTGGCTTAAAAACAAATATCAAAACAATCAGAATCTTCAAAAGGCATGGCAAAATATAAATTTCACTCTTGAGAATGCCACTGTGCCCAATACCGAAGAACGCTTAAAAACACAAGATGGATTTTTTAAAGACCCTGCGGTAGAACAAAGAGTAATAGATTATTTCACGGCTCAACAACAAGCCGTAGCCGAAGACGTTGAATATTTTTGCAAAATTGTAAAAACGAATTGGCCGAGACCAATCATTACAGGCATCTTTTATGGGTATCTCCACATGACATTTAATCGTCAGACGGTTGGTGGTCATTTATTTATTAAACAGATTCTCGAAAGTAAATTCATAGATTATTTGTCTGCTCCTCAAACCTATTGGGGTGAAAGTCGCAATGCAGGGGGCTCTGGCAATTCACGAGGAATAATAGAATCCACTCTTTTACATGGAAAACTTTGGTTGGATGAAATTGACAATGGTTATCTCCATCCAAAATCAGATTATGACAATATCCGGTATAAAGAACGGTACGACAGCAGTTATGCTACAATCATCAGGCGATGCGCGGTATTGCCATTGATGCGTGGCATTGGTTTTTGGTTTTATGATTTTGGAATTCAAAAAGGATTCGGCTGGTGGGACAATCCAAAATATCTGAAGAGTATGAAAGCCGAAAAAGAATTATTTGACCGGAGGCAATCGATACCCTATCATTCCGAAGCAGATGTTTTATATGTATGGAGCCAGGATGTTTTTTATTATCTCAAATCTGCCCCTTTGCCGATTACAGTGAATGTGTTAGATCATTCTATTGAACAGGCTTTACGTTCCGGAACGGTGGGCGATCATATTTATGATTTTGATCTAAAGTTGGTAAACCTCGATCAATATAAAGCAGTTGTTTTTATGAATGTGTATAAACTCACTGACGAGCAACGATCATTTATCAAAGAAAAAGTATGTCAACATCAGCGGACGATCATTTGGAATTATCTCACTGGATTTACTAATGGCGAAAAACTGGATATAGGATTTGTACAATCTCTTACTGGAATGAATCTCGGAAGATTAGAATTGAATAAAGCTCCTGAAGTTAATTTTAAAAACCCCTCGTATAAATACAAATTTAGTGGGATCATCTCTCCTCTATATGTGGTCGAAGACAAAGAGGCGGAAACGCTGGCCCAATTAAATGATACATCAGTTAGTCTTATTGCAAGGAAAAAATTAATGGACTATACCTCTGTGTATTGTAGTACTCCTCTTAATGGAACGAATGGATTCAGAGAAATTTTCAGGGAAGCGGGTTGTCATATTTATAATGAGCAAAACGACTTTACCTATTCCAACTCAGGTTTACTGATGCTTCATACCAAAGATGGAGGCATGCGGAAAATTATTTTAAAAAACAATAAAGTGATTGAGATAGATTTAATAAAAGGTGCTACTCTGGTGATGGATAATATTACCGGAGAGATTATACTCTGATGAAAATTGTTTAATGCTAAGGAATCTAATTTTTCATCACCTCAACCATCACCTTACCGAAAGCAGCACTGGGTAACGGGATATGCAATAATTGACTCAAGGTGGGTGCTATATCCGTAATATCGTAATTCACATAACTTTTCCCCGCAGGAATATGCCAGCCATACCAAAGCATCGGTACGTGAGTGTCATAGATGAAAGGTGCTCCATGAGTGGTACCGGTAGTAAAAAAACTTTCAAACCAACCTGGTTGAAGGGTTATAAAAAGATCTCCACTACGCGGTGGATAATAACCCAATTGTATTTTATTATACACAGGATTAGCCGATGATAAGAACGGTATATCCTTATGATCAATGACATCAACGACACCAGGCCATGATTTTACAAATGTTTTAATGGTCTCTACAATGTCTTTGCGATCTAATTTCTTATTGAAAATCCTTTCTTCATTGAGAAAAATTTGTTGTCCGCTATACCCATCGAAAACATATTTATCAAACTTGGATTCCAAAATTGTTTTCAATGAATCGATCATTTTAGCTCCTTTGAAATAATCCCCGGGATAGTTCAGATCTTTCAGCAATTGAGGTACCTGAGCCACGGCATGATCAGCGGATAAAAAAACCAGGTAATTATTTTTGCCAATTTTCTGATCCAGGTAGTTGAGCATGCCTGCTAACTCCAGATCAAGCCTCAAATAAATATCTTCTACTTCTACAGATTGAAGACCAAATAAATGGCCGGCATAATCTGTACTGGAATAGCTCATAGCGAGTATATCCGTAATAGTATCCTTTCCCAATCCTTCGGCTTCAATGGCAGCTTTGGCAAGTTCCGAGATCAGAGTATTACCAAAAGGACTACTTAAGACCAGGCCATAATTGGGCTTTTCCGATTTAAATACTTTTGGGAATACCGCATTGGTCTCACTTCCTAATTTACCTTCATAAGGATTGAGATCTGGCATACTTTCCGTATACTGATCAATTGGTTTTAATGTATTCCATCCACCATCCAGGAATTTCTGTGGTAAATCCAGTTTATTAAAATTATCTATCCAGGCAGGCAGAGCTTTCATGTAATATGTACTGGTCATAAATTTTCCAGTAATTCCGTCAAACCAATACGCGCCGTTAGGATGATGGCCGGCTGGAATAATAGAGCCCCGATCTTTAATTGAAATCCCTATCACTTTTGCTTTATCATAGGTAAATAATCTCAATTCATCCGTAACGGTACTGGCCAGCAAATTTGCCGGTGACATTTTACCAGAGATAAGACTTCCTCCTACAGGTAACACATTATCATCCTGTACACAATACATTAGCCTTGTAGAGTTTCTGATATGCCAATCATTCCCTACGATTCCATGAAAGGATGGTGTACTGCCGGTATAAATGGAACTATGTCCCGGTGCAGTTGTCGTCGGTACATAATTATAATTTGTGTTCTCAAATGAAAATCCTTCATTAATCAATCTCTTAAAACCACCGGTTCCGTATTTATCCCAATACCGGTATATGTAATCATGACGCATTTGATCCACAACTATTCCTACCACTAATTTTGGCCTTTCAAGTTTTTGAGAAAAAGCAATAACAATGTTCAGTAGGATCATCATTAGAACTAACGGAAAAGTTGCACGATACTTCATATTATTGGAGGCAAGGTCTTTGAATAAAAAAATCTATCAAAGCTAAAAATTGAAAAAGTATTTAATATTAAATTTATTTCGATCCTATTTTGAACATCGTATCTTCTACTTCAAACACCAGTTCATTATATCTTGGCAATCTCCTGGTATCCTGATTCCGTTCCAATGGAAGATTAACCTTTACATGTTCTACAATTTT
Organism: Saprospiraceae bacterium; assembly: GCA_040007895.1. GTDB lineage: Bacteria > Bacteroidota > Bacteroidia > Chitinophagales > Saprospiraceae > JADJLQ01. Next base: position 24,139 of record JBDTUE010000025.1, read on the forward strand.
TGAAGGCGCCGATTTCATGAAGTAAATATCATCACCGAGATAGACTGCCTCCCTTATATCATGTGTTACAAACAAAACCGTAGAATGAAACTTATTCCATAGGCTGAGTAATAAATCCTGCATTTGTACTCTGGTCTTGATATCTAATGCTCCAAATGGTTCATCCATTAATAGAATGTCCGAATTGGCGAGAAGGCTGCGGGCTATAGCCACGCGTTGCAACTGACCACCGGAGAGTGTAGGATATTGTGCAAATTTATGTTCATGACCCTGGAGCCCAACCAATTCAATGATTTCAAGCGCTTTTTGATTGCGTTCTTTTTCTTCTAACCCTTTAAACTCTAATCCAATTCCTACATTTTCCAACACCGTCATCCAGGGAAAAGATGAATACTGCTGAAATACCATGCCTACATGATCCGCCTCAGTCCTTTTTTTTCCATAGATCAATACTTCGCCTTTGGTGGGATCCTGCAGACCTGCAATATATCTCAGTAAGGTAGATTTACCACTCCCTGACATTCCCAATAAAATCACAAATTGACCTTGTCCGGGTTTATCTTCTATCAATAAATTCAAATCCTGAATGATATAACTTTTCCCTCCATCATAACTTTGACTGATATTTTTTAATTCAATCAGGTTTGGTAATTCAGTATCCTTTACTTCAAACATACGCGATCAGCTTTTACTCATTTTTAAAAAACCTGTGATTAAAAATACCGTCCCGGCTGCTGCCAATAACCATCCACCATAACTTAATATAGTGGCTAAAGAAGGCGGGAAAACTGATGCTATAATTCCGAAAACAATCGCAACGATCCAGGCGATCAATCCAATCCTGCTGTCTGACAGACCTTCCAGTTTACTCTTGTAATATTTATGAGGATTGATGATCCTGTCAATGAGTTTGAAAATCTGATCCTGTAATAAGCCAATCAAAGTGATTACAATAAGAATGGCAAACACTCTGTCCGTCTGTCCTTGCCGCGCTTTGGTATAAATCAATGCTCCAATACCGGTTTCTTTATTGAGTAATTCCGCAATGATAATATAGGTCCAGGAGATAGCTGTAAGTACCCGGATGTCATCGATCAAAAAAGATAAGGAAGCTGGAAAATATACTTTCTTAATCTGCTGCCAGGAAGTAGCTCCCATAGTATACGATGTTTGAATCAACGTACTATCCACGTCTTTCATCCGCTGCATCACTACCGGAATTAAATAAACCAGGATACCAACAGCAAGGAAAGCGATCTTCATGGAATCACCCAATCCAAACCAAATAATGAATAAACCTGTAAGCGCAGAGAGAGGAAGATATCTTAACGCATCTATCTGTCGAGCAAATAAAGATTTAAATAATGGGAACAAAGAGAATACCATACCCAATGGAAGTGCAAATAAAATTGCCCAAAAATATCCCTGGATATTGAGCCACATAGAGTGAAGCGTATTGCTTACCAGATGATCTTTACTAAATAATGCTCCAAAGGATATGAGTGTCTTATCAGGCCTTGGAAGCAGTGGATAAACTTTTTCGTAACCGAGGATTGTAGCTTCTGCCCGGGTACTATCCCAAAGTCTTATTTTTTCCTTTCCGGCAGAATCAATTAATTCCATGGGGGCATCATTCCCTCCTTCATATATCGGACGCTTTTTAGAGAATAGTTCTGCCAGGATATACCATAATAATACAGTGAAGACGAATCCAAGAATACCTACGACTAATTTGGAAGAACCCTGAAGTTCACCATTTAACTTAAACCAATCTTTCATTAAGTATTATTCGGTTATAAGTTGGAAGTCGGTCCTTCGGTTTTTGGCTTTACCGGCTTCTGTCGTATTATCATCCACAGGGTTACCAGCACCATTCCCTATGACAGTAAATCGATTTCTATTCATACCATATATTGTAACAAGATAATCTACTACTGCCTGGGCTCTTTTCCTCGATAACAACTGATTGGTAGCATCTGAACCGACATTGTCCGTATTACCTTCTACACGAATCCTGGAATTGGAAAAAGCTTTTGCAATTTCTACCATTTCTTTGTCCACGATGAATTTCGCATTTTCATCCAGAGCAGATTCTCCACTCCTAAAGCTGATGGATACTCTTTTAGTTGCAATTGCTTCTTTAGATTTTCCAACTTCATCAGTCACTTTAGTAAATACTTTTTGGCCTTCGGCAGCATTTTCCGGAGTAGTAAGATTTGTATTTCTCACTGATAACGGATCACTGATCAATCTCCAGTTAGGTATTTTCCCCTGAGCGTATCCTATGGATTTATAAGTATTGGTCATCCTGGTATAAAGTTGTTCACCGGTAACTCCTTTATAAGCAGGATTCAAACCAAAGAAATTTACATTATCCCCATGGGTGGCAAGTCGGGTATTACTAATAGCATCATAAGCAGCTTGTTCGTCAAAGCCACTAAGATTTTCCGCAAGGATTTTAGCTGCTTTTCTTTTATTGGATTCATTGGCATTAATCTCGGCCGCACCTTTCATCCATCCTTCATACAATTTTCTCAGTTTATCCCGGTTGGCATCTGCCCATGCTCTTTTAGCAATGAATGCATCTGCAATAATATTAGAAGCTGACTTAGTACTCTGCAATATTTTAGAACCGGGTACCGCCTGAAGGCATGCCACATCATCGGGACTCCAAACTACAGCAGCATCTACCTGGCCGCTTTTAAATACCTGTGCTGCATCAATCGCTGATGCTTGTTTTAATATTTCTACGTCTGTAGCTTTAAGATTGCCCGCTTCCAGCATCCACAATAAAAATGAATGGGATGGTGTCATTTCTGCCACAGCTATCTTTTTTCCTTTTAAATCATTTACGTTATTGATCCCACGGCGCGCAACGATGGCGTCACCACCTCTGGACCAGTCGGCCTGAAATACGACCACCGGGTCAAAATCCGCTAGCCCGCTAATTTCAGTCGGCAACGCGTCCACAGTACACCACAATAAATTGACTTCATCGTTTTTCCATGCTTCGCGAGATACCGGTACATCATCGAGGATCTTAAATTCAACCGGAAAACCATATTCCTGAACAAATCTGGATCTGGAATTCGCTTTAAACCCCTCATTAAAATATTGGCCTCCGGCATATCCTCCCCAGGTAACCACACCTACTTTGATAGCATCTTTAAATGCTCCACTTGAAGAAGTATTGGATGGTTTCGTACTGGTCGAAGGAGATGCAGATGTACCTTCATCTTTATTTGTAGTAGTAGTTTGTGATGCCTGATCTTTAATTTTTGCTCCTACACCGGTCTTATTTAATAAGAAATATCCCGCTGCAGCAATAGCACCTAATATCAATAAGGTAATGATGAATCTTGAAAATCCGGTAAGTCTCGTAGCCATATGAAAATTTTATATTTGTTGGTACATCGAAGTTATGAATAAATTACGATTTACTAAGTAAGGAAGTAGGGTCCCGAACATCTGAGTTAAACAGGAATAGAGCCTACAAAAATTTCGAAATTATGTTTAACTATTTTCCCGAAAACTTCTCGGTATATCTGGTATAGAACACTATAAGAATTAATCTTCAAAAAAATTGTCGTACTGATTTTTATGTACACCCACTTTTTCAGGCCGTGCCAGTGGTGCGTTGAGGTCCAGCACATCTGTATCATCATTAGCTTTCGATATCAGATTAGCTTTTTCATCACCTAAGATTTTTGAAACACCCCCGGATTCCCATTTTTCGAGCATTTTAAGGCCCTGCTCTTCAAATACACCATTCTGAAGATCAATACTTTTCATAAAGTTATCTGACAGTTCCATAAATCTTTCCATCTCACCCACTTTTTGACTTACGTCATCAGCCACAGCTTCAAGTGCCTGGTCAAACATAGCCCGTTTATCTTTATCTCCTTTGATGATACTCATCGCTGATCTCATAGCTGAATTGCTGGCATGAATAGCGATTCGTTCCTGTTCTTTGACCTGTACCTGGTCTGCAATATCCTCTTGCATGATCTGGGAGTTTTCATACATTTTAGTCAGCACCCTGTAGAGAACTTCCATTTTTTTATAGAGATCATCATACTTCATATTGGATTCCTGAAGACGACCTGCTTTTCGCGACTTTAGGATAACGACATTAGTCTGATTGGAATTTTTTGCCTGGGTTGCGATTTCAAGATTGTTTTTGATTTCTTTCTGATTATTGAGCATGAGTTCTTTAAGCTTGTGCATTTGCCCTCTTAGCTTATTGATCTGCTGATTCATTTTTTGAAGATTACTTTTCAAATCTTCTACATAACTTTTTAAAATTCCGATTGGATCTATCTGAACAAATAACCCGGTCACCCATCGCATAGTACTTTTATACATATAGCCTATGAGATTGCGCATTTTAGGATCGAGAGCCATATAAATGACCGCTCCCAGTATCAACAAAGTAACCACCAGTCCAAGGGTAGATTGTACCAATCCTACTAAGGCAGGAAGAACAGTAAAAAGTAAAAATCCTCCGCCTAAAATAATCCCGGCCAAAAAGATCATGCCCGTTACTCCTTCAGGGCGTTGCCAGAATGTTTTAGGTTTATATGTTGATTCTTCCATAAGAGTAAAGCGTGTTGAAGTATTATTTGAGATATTGATTCATTTTTGAAATGTCTTCTGAGATCTGACCCGATATAGATTTCATAGCGTTTTCAAAAGCCGTTTTAGTACTTTCCAGTTTTGTCGCAAGGTTGGATGCCTCTGCTTTTTTATCGTCCAGTATCTTATTCAGCTGACCCACCTCCTGATTTAATCTTGAGATCATGTCTTGTTTACTTTTAATCTCCGAAGTAATCTGGTTCAATTCATTTTTCCTGTCTTCAACTACCTTGGTTCGTTGATTTTGTTCTGCCTGAGCAAATTTTTTGCCTTCGTTATTTAATAATTGAAGATAAGTCTGAGCACTATTGACCAGGCTGTCCGGCGAAACACCCATGGATTGAGCTGCTGCATAGGCACTTTTAAATCTCGTCGCCTCATCCATATTCAATTTGGATAAATTGATGAGCGATTGTCTAAATTCGAAATAATCAAAACCGGGTTGATTATTTTTTTCAATTACCTGGGCAAGGATACTTAGAAATTTATTTGGTCCGGAAGATTCCTGTGTTTCAGTGCTTGCAGCAGAAATGTTGCTCTCGGATATTCCTGAAGTAGAAGCTACGGTAGGGGAAGACGTATCTATATCCGAGGTGGCTGCAACCCCTTTTGAAGGCGATGCAGAACCATCATCTACAACAAAAATCGATTTGATTTTTTTTAACATCGAAATAGTTTATAAAAATAAATTAAAAAAATCGCTGCAAAAATACAAATTATCTGTAAGGACTGGCTTTTCTAACGTATCAAGGAGTCGTTAATAATCCATACTTAATTGTCTTATTTTGGGACTTCGTCTAAAATGATCGATTTTTGAACTTCAAAACATAGAAAACCCCAATGAAACCGGATCTTGCTTTAAACGTAAATTCTGAAATAAGTCCACTGCTGAAAGTTATTGTTCACAGTCCCGATGAAGGCATTTTAAGGGTGTCTCCCAAAAAATCAGAAGAGCTCCTTTTTGATGACATTGTCTATCTCCCTGCGATGCAGGCTGAACATAAAATATTTACAGATGTCCTGCGGGCTTTAATAGGAAAAGAACACGTATATGAAACTCAAAAACTTCTTCAGGAAGCACTGGGAAACAATGTTCAGTCAAAGGAACATCTGATTCGAACTTTACTGGAGTATGAAGAACTTCCACCCTCCTTTGGATCTGCCCTGGCACAAAAAGATCATGCGGATCTTGCTGAAATCCTGATCACGGGATATGATCCTGCTGATGAAAGAGTGCTATTCGATCCGATTCCTAATTTTTTGTTTACCCGGGATATAGCTGTTGCCATTAATGATCATATCCTGATCACCAAAGCTGCTAAACAAGCCCGGACCAGGGAAAATTTTCTTACTCGTTTCATCATGTATCAGCATCCTCTTTTTGCTGACATTAGTACTCACGGAAGGCTGATAGATATGAATCTATTAGAACAATTCCCACCATCTAAAAAAGGTGAGCCCGTTTCTATGGAAGGTGGTGATGTCATGATTTTGAATCAGGATTATATCATTATTGGAATCAGTGAACGAACGAACCTGCATGCTTTTCATTCCCTTAAGTCTTATTTATTCAAAAATAATATCATATCCAATGTTGTTTTGTTTAATATTCCGTCGGAACGGTCTTTCATGCACATCGATACCATCATTACGCAAATCGATGTACATCAATTTGTAGCGTATAAACCCATAGTCAAAGAAGGATCTGGTTCTTTTGTAGAAGTACACCGTAGTTCCGGTGAGATTCAAAAATATGCCACCATGAAAAAATTTCTCAGAAAAGAAATAAGTAACGAAATAGAATTTACCTGGGTAGGAAATGGCGTGACTCCTACGCAGGAAAGAGAACAATGGACTGATGGATGTAATCTGTTAGCAGTTCGCCCCGGAGTAGCTATTATTTATGACAGGAATCCAGTGACTTCAGAAGTACTTAAGGAAAAGGGTTACAATATTCTTACAGCTCATCAGATTGGTTTATTATCAGACCTTGAGCTAAAAGATTTAAATAAAACAATCATTGCTATACCCAGTGGTGAGCTTGCAAGGGCGCGGGGTGGTC
>JBDTUE010000026.1:0-29933 GCA_040007895.1 Saprospiraceae bacterium
AGGTATAAGGTAAGAGTAACTTTCCCAGATCTTACCTCATAGCTCACAGCTAATACGTCACCCTTTATTTCTTTTCTTTTTAAAAAACTCTTTTAATAAGGTACTGCATTCAGACTCGAGCAATCCATATTCAAGTTTGGTTTTTGGATGAAGTATTTCTTTTCCAAATTTCATGAAACCATATTTTTCATCACTGGCTCCATATATGATCCTTCCAATCTGAGCCCATCGTAAGGCACCGGCGCACATTACACATGGCTCAAGGGTGACAAACAATGTGCATTCTTCTAAATATTTTGAGCCTAATAACTCACATCCGGCACTCATGGCAATCATTTCAGCGTGAGCAGTGACATCATTAAGATGTTCCGTTTGATTCTGACCTCGTCCAATGATCCGTTGATTGTTTACCAGAATAGCACCTACTGGCACTTCATCCTGATCCATAGCCATTATCGCCAGTTCAAGGGCTTTTTGCATAAAGAAAAGATCAGTCATATCAATTGACGATTTGCGATTTAAGATTGACGAATGTAACAAGATCAATCGTCAATCGAATTAATCGTCATTCGTAAATCAAATTATTCGTCAATCGTCATTTGTCTTAAAACAACGTGTCTTTCTCTTTACCGCCCCGTACTCTTTCAAGTATCCGGTTTAATTCCATCTCACTTTGAACTAATACTTCTCTTGGTTTAGAACCTTCACCCGCACCTACTATACCCAGCAATTCGAGTTGGTCCATGATACGACCTGCTCGATTATATCCAAGTTTTAATCTTCGTTGAATCATTGAAGTGCTGCCGTGTTGATTTTGTACGACTAGTCTGCCGGCTTCATCCAGCATATCATCAAGATCTTCTAATACGGCTTTTTCAGCTCCTGTTGGTCCATCTTCACCCGTATATTCCGGCAGGAAGTAAGGCGTAGAAAATCCTCTTTGATTGTGTATAAAATTCAATACATTTTCAACTTCCGGAGTATCCACAAACGCACATTGTAATCGTATCATATCACCACCAACGCTGAGCAACATATCACCACTTCCTATTAACTGATCTGCACCACCCGTATCCAGGATAGTTCTTGAATCGACTTTAGAGGATACTTTAAATGCTAATCTCGCAGGGAAATTGGCTTTGATCACTCCGGTAATTATATTTACAGATGGTCTCTGGGTAGCAATGATTAAATGGATACCAACCGCCCTGGCTAATTGGGCTAGTCGACCAATAGGTAATTCCACTTCTTTACCTGCTGTCATGATCATATCAGCAAACTCATCGATCACCAATATTATAAATGGAAGGTAACGATGACCTTTCTCGGGGTTCAATTGTCTTGCAGTAAACTTTTTATTGTATTCTTTAATATTTCTTGATTCCGCTTTCTTTAATAAGTCATAACGTGTATCCATCTCAATACAAAGTGAATTGAGTGTAAAGATTACTTTATTGGTTTCCGTTACGATAGGTTCATCCTGATCAGGTAAGTAAGCCAGAAAATGATTTTCAAGTTTGGAATACGGGAATAACTCCACTTTTTTGGGATCAATCAATACTAGTTTAACCTGCGATGGATGCTTTTTATACAGTAGAGACATCAGGATGGTATTGATCCCTACAGATTTCCCCTGGCCGGTAGCGCCTGCGATCAGTAAGTGAGGCATCTTTGCAAGGTCTACGACGAAGACTTCATTAGCAATAGTTCTGCCTAATGCTATAGGAAGATCCATTTTTGATTGCTGGAATTTTTCAGAAATCAGCACTTCACGTAAACTGACGATTTGTTTTTTCTTGTTCGGAACTTCAATCCCGATGGTGCCTTTACCCGGAATAGGTGCAATGATACGAATACCAAGAGCTGATAGATTTAATGCAATATCATCTTCCAGGTTTTTAATTTTTGATATTCTTACACCCGGTGCCGGAATGATTTCATATAGGGTAACGGTAGGACCGACGGTAGCTCTGATTTTAGTAATCTCAATTTTATAGTGCATTAATGTCTCAATGATCTGATCTTTATTTGCTTCCAATTCTGCACGGTCAATTTCAAAATTCTGATCTGTATAATCCTGAAGAAGATCTACAGTAGGCAATTGAAATTTTGAAAGTTCTGAATCAGGATCATAAGGCTGAAGGTTTGCGTATTTTTCATCGGATGTTTTTGCATCATCCTCCCTGGTGATCTGTTCCAAAGGAATTGTCGTTTCGTTCGAATAATCGCTTATTTCCAGGGGCAAGGTTTCATCTGTATCAATGATTGGAACCTGCTTTAAATCTTCAAACTCTAATACCGGCTCATTTCTGAGATCTTTAAGGTCTGCATATTGAGGTTTATAGACATCTAGTTCTGAGACTGGTTCAGAAAATACAGTCTCTTCGATGGGATCATCAAAATCAAGATTAATTGAATTTCGTTTTGGTAGTAAAGGAGTTTCAGTTTCTGCGTCAATGACGGGTTCAATAGGTTGAACAGGATTTTCGCCACCTCTAAAAAAATTAAAAACATTTTGAAAGGGCCTCATCCGTAGATTGTATTTAGTATTATCCCCATCTCCTCCTGCCAATTGAAAACTGGGAATTTGAATGCCTGATAGGTCTGGGTTATAGTTCCAGAAAAATAGTACGGCCATTACCAGAAGCAGTAATCCTAATAATCCGGCGAGCCCAAGCATATTCCTTAAATAAAATGAAATCCATTCTCCAATGGCGCCACCAAAAGGAAAGGCAAACCTACCAAGTAAACTTTCCATTAAAACAGAACTATACAACATGAGCCAAAGGGCATTGAGAGTCTTCAGTGTAAGGCTATATTTTGCATTTCGAATCCATTTCCAGGTATACATTAAGGTAACATAGACTAGTATGAAGGCAGGTAATCCGAAACTCCAATAAATCACCTGGTGAGAGAGAAAAGCGCCTAATCTTCCAAGTGTATTCGCCACTACAAGATCTTTTTGGAAAAAAATATTCGATGAAAAAGTGAGCACCTTATCCTGATCATATCTCCAGGTAAATAAATAAGAAATCATGCTAAAGAGCAAAATGATGGAGAAAAACAAGGTGAATAGACCTAAAACTTTGGTCCACCGTTCATCTTTAAGGTTAATCTTTTTCCAAAAGGGTTTGTTGCTTTTTTTCTTGCCCATAAATAATCCTGTTATACTGTTATTTAGAAATGGTTTGGGTGGTAAATATAAACAGGATTCTATTATATTATAAAATTTTATAACATATATTTAATTGATTTATAGTTTATAATGAAGTATACAAATATAATATTTGTAATATATTGTTAATCATAATTTAATACATTTAAAATTGTTGATATAACAAAAACTACTTTGATGTACAGGATAAGGTGCGATAAACGCCTTCTACATGGCTTTTTAATTATTATCTGAAGAAAATAACCAGAGATTAAACAGGGGTTATTTCAGTAATAGGCAAGCTCTCCACAACGATTGAATCTTTCTTTGCGGGCTTATTGATTATTTTATAGTTTTTTAAAATATATACCAGCAGAATTCCCTGAAATAAAACTGCAAGTAAAGAACCTTCATATCCGAATGCAGAACCTGTGATGCGCGCATATCCGATGTCCCGGAACTGAACCAGGCTATGTACATCTATACCACTCACATTAAAATCCAATAATCCTGCCTGGATAAAATTCCATCCTGCATGATAACCTATACAAATCATTACATTCCTGTAGATCACGAAAAGTAAAGCCATAATACTTCCTCCAAGAAGAATATTAAAAAAACCTAACCAGGTAAAATTATCATTGGCAATATGCATAAATGCAAAGACCGATGCAGATAAAACCAATGCGATTCGGGTCCCCAGCCGGTATTCCAACATAGGTATCAAATATGCTCTGGTCAATATTTCTTCACCTGCACTTTGAATTATAAAAAATAATAAAAAGCCAAATACAAATGACCAATGCCAGGAAGGTGTCAGTAACTTTATTTGATGCCCTAACCATAAAATCAAAAACCCGGGAATGATCATTAACGCGCTCCAATACCAACCTTTTCCAAATAATCCGGCTGACCGGTATTTAGTATATCCCAATGAAGTGATGGGTCTTTTAAACAATATATTATGGACAACTATCGATGCGGTTACAAAAGCTATTAAAGCGGGCAGATAATTTAACCAGAGAAGGGGATAAGGATTGGTCGATTCAGATATATTGGTTAATGTGAGGTATTCTACCGGATGGAATCCTGATAAAAACAATAAACCGAGCAGAATACTCATGACGATAGCCACAGCGATTAGAAACAAAATCAGTTCTATAAGAGCCCAGCCAATATTGATAAGCCATTGTTTCATTCCTCTTCGGTTTTTTCTTTAAATATTTTTTGATAATTAAAGCTTTCTGTACGCATCCATCTATCCCAGAAGGTAAAATATAATCCAAAATTAGTATGAAACTCATGATGGTGAAGATGATGATGGGTTGCACCTATCCACCATCTGCCGAACCAATGCCTGGAAGACCCCACCGGATACAACTCCATATTCAGATGATTGATGACACTCGTTAACGTCATGATCAGGATTATAATTCCTAATGCAACGATATGTGTAGGGATGACGAATAGAAAGATGAGTATAGGTATTCCCTGTAGTACACTTTCCAACGGGTGAAAAGAAAATGAAGTCCATGCCGTGGTAACCAGACTTTCATGGTGCGTCCGATGCATCCATTTATATACATAGGGCCGATGCATCCACCGGTGAAGCCAATAATAATATGATTCATGTAGCAATAGGATTAATAATGGACTCAGCAAGATCCAATAGATTGGCCATTCTGACCAATGGATATATATTTTAGTGTATCCTGATTGCCACGCATATATAATGCCTACCCCCAACGCAGCGAAAATTAATGAAGTAAAAAGTGAGTTTTTAATTTCATTTTTTATTTGGCCCCGTTTAATTATTTTATTGCTTAATGACCTTTTAGTAAATTGATCATTGCGTTCAAAAATGAAATAGAAAAGGGCTGCTATCATCAGGTACCTCATAAAGATAGCAACAGCCAACAGAATGAAAGCTATAATAAATTGAAGGATGTCACCAGATCTGAGATCTAACATATGCGCACCTAAAGCTACTCATTATGATTATTTCTTGCCTGGATTCAAATATTTTACTTGACAAGGAATTAAAAATGATATATATTTGATATCAAAATGATATTAAAATGAAAAATGAATTTATTACCAAACCAGGGAATGGTTATATTATGGTGGGCCTTTTTTTCTTTCTGATTATTACCGGATTTCTAATAACTTTTTGGGGTCAGGTTTTTCAGTTAGGAATACCAATAGTGGTCTTGTCTTTTATTCTGATTTTGCCAGGTTTTTTCCTGGTCAATCCCAATGATTCGAAAATTCTATTGCTGTTCGGTGAATACAAAGGCACTGTAAAAGAAAATGGTTTTTTTTGGGCGAATCCTTTCTTGGGTAAAAGAAGAATTTCGTTACGTGCAAAAAACTTTGATAGTGAGAGAATAAAAGTTAATGATAAAATGGGAAATCCTATCCTCATCAGTTGCATTTTAGTTTGGAGAGTAAACAATACCTATAAAGCAGCCTTTGATGTCACAGATTATGAAAGCTTCGTTAAAGTACAATCTGAGGCAGCGCTCAGACAATTGGCAGGAACGTATCCTTATGACAATTTTGATGACGGTCAGCATGAAATTACGTTGCGATCTGCTCATGATGAAGTGAATGAAGCAATGGAGCATCAACTCCGGGAGAGATTACACATGGCAGGACTTGAAGTCATCGAAGCACGTCTCGGTTATTTAGCTTATGCCCCTGAAATTGCGAGTGCTATGCTACGCAGACAACAAGCAGAAGCAGTAGTAGCAGCGCGAATGAAAATAGTAGAAGGTGCAGTAGGTATGGTAGATTTAGCATTAAAGCAATTATCTGCCAAGAGTATCATTGATCTGGATGATGAGAAAAAAGCTGCGATGGTCAGCAATCTTATGGTCGTATTGTGTGCTGATAAAGATGTAACGCCTATCGTCAATACCGGTACGCTCCATCAATGATAGGATATGGAAAAGAAAAAGTTTGTACTCAGAGTAGATGAGCTTACAATGAAAGCTCTTGAAAAATGGGCCTCAGACGAGTTTCGCAGTTTGAATGGACAGATTGAGTGCATCCTGACGAATGCGTTGAAAAGTGCAGGTCGGCATCCGAAGAAAAAGGAAGAAAAAAATTGAATAGGAATGAAGCTAAAATCCATAGCGCTGCATTTGAGGGATATCCTGCTTTTACCAGGGGTGGTGACTATTTTAATTCCCTGTTTAATCTTCAGATATACTCCCGAGGTGATTCCTGATTTTATACCTATCAAAGTTTTTGCCTTTGTTGTTTTTATTAGCGGCCTTACTTTATTTTCATGGACAGTTTCCCTGTTTCAACGCATCGCTAAAGGAACCTTAGCTCCATGGACAGATAAAAACAAATTAGTCATTGAAGGTCCTTATAGATATTGCCGGAATCCAATGATCACAGGAGTTTTGTTTATGCTGCTTGGAGAAGCATTATGGCTGAGGTCATTGCCGATCCTCACCTGGGCTTTCATTTTCTTTATTATAAATACATTCTATTTTATTTTACAGGAGGAACCATTCCTTGAAAGAAAGTTCGGAGATGATTACAGGATGTATAAAAGAAAAGTTCCGCGGTGGTTACCCAGCTGGCAATAAAAGATATGCTTTCAGGTTATTTTATTTCTTTGTTTTCAATCGACTCATCACATATTTACCGATATTCTTTCCCTCTTCTATTCCATTGATGATAGATGGCATAAAATGAATGCCTCCGTAAAACCGGCTAATGCAGGCTTCTTCAGCTGCTTTTTTGACACTTGGAAAGGATCTTGGATATAGGCCGTATTCTACTTCGATACTATCTGTAAAGGCAATATTGTCTCCCAAAATTTGGGAAAGAATTTCTGCAGAACAAGTGGATATGACGCTGTGCCCACTTGTATATTCAGGAAATGGTGGAGTTTGTAATAATGGAATCCATTCCGGATCAATATTTTCATTGATATAAGTTTCAGGTCTCACAGAATTAGATCTGTATTTTTCGTCCCAACAGGATATGAATGCATCATTCAATCCAATGGCTACTAGTGCATATGCTTCAGCAGATTCTGCAAATGACTTGTGCAATTGGTTACAGAGTATTTTGGTAATTCCCATCCAATGGCCACCGGGGGATGTCTTTTTTGTCGCAAACATCACATGTCCCTGCTGATGAACTATAAACGGATTACAATCCCAGAATAAAGCAATATGTTCGATCGTGCTATCCTTTTTATTTCCCACATCCATGACGTCTTTGGCTTCTTTATAGAATTGGCTTTTTTTATCCGTTGAATACGGAGTCGGAGGCAGAGGACGGAATTGTGATGCACTGTCAAGGGTCAATGGCCTTTGTTCATGCCAATGTGGTTCTACTGCATCCATATAGGCCGGAGGGGTAGGCTTCCATCGTTCTGCATCACTGGTAACTGAAAATTTAGGGAAAGTCCGGGATTGTTTGTAATTGTCTTTACTGGTCCATTTTATAATGGCATTGCTAATGCTGTCTCCAAAAGCTAAGGATCTTTCTAGCACATCTTCCGGTACACCAATAAGGGCATATTTTTCCATGATTGTTTTTTCATATGCATTCATTTTATCCTCGGAAAAAATTAAGGTTCTACCGGTATTGATCACAGCTTTGACACTCGCAATTGGAAAAGAATACACCTGACCTGCTTCAGGTTTTGGCATTGGAGGCAGATCTTTAACCTGGCCGGCCAGTGACCTATAAGTAGAATCTCCTGCCGCCATGGCTTCATATCCGGCAATCGCACACCGGCTATATATTCTGCTTGCTACGGGGGGAGAAAAGATATCATACGTAATGATATCTGTAACACTTTTCATTGCACTATGATAGAACTTGGGGTCGTTTACTTCAGCCTGGTAGTTTTGATTGGACTTTTTACATGAAAAAAAAGTTGAGAACAGGCAACTTAAAAGAATGAATCTACGCATGAATGGTCTTCAAGATATTTGCGCAAAGGTAATGATTAGGAATGAAGTAAAAATACGACCTAGAACCGCAGACTAACCTCCAAGTACTACCTGAAATGTATTAGTTAAAAATCACCATTTCAACTTTTTATAATACTGAATATCATAGTCAAGGCTTTCAAATGCCGATTTACCATATTCCTCCTGTTCAATAAAGAAATATTTCATTCCTGACTTTTTATATTCTTTTAATAAGCCGGCAATATCGAGTTGACCTTTACCAAACTCTGTGCTTTTTTTCTCTGTAAGATTCATATCTTTTAAATGCCACAATGGAAATCGGCCCGGATATTTATTGAAATAGTCCATTGGTTTTTTTCCTGCTGCTATGACCCAGCCAAGATCCAATTCAAGGTTTACCAATTTAGGATCTGTGTTTTGTACTAATACATCAAAAAGCACTTGACCGTTTTCCGATTCAAATTCATACTCATGATTATGATACCCAAATTTGAGTCCCCTGGCTTTACATTGTTCGCCGGCTTTATTAAAAGCATCAGCTACTTCTTTGTAATTACTCACCGTCTGGCCTTTAGTAGTCATAGAAGCTACTATAAGATATTCCTGGCCAGATTGAGCAGCGAGGTCAATCGTTTGCAACCAATCTTTATCAATATGTACATGACCGCTTCGTAGATCCATCCCAAGATCTTTACAAGTTTGAGCCATCTCTTTAGGAGTCAAACCACAGTACAATCCTTTGGGTCCACGAAAACTCTCTATTTGATTGTACCCCATCGCTGCAAGTTTACTCAGGGTGCCTTTTGCATCCTGATTCATTTCTACCCGAACAGAATAGAGTTGCACGCCAATATTTTTTTTCCTGCCCGATGCACCATCCATAGAAGTAATCGATGGAATAGCCAGCGCTGCTAAAGAGGATTGAAGTATAAAATTTCTTCGATTGATCATAACGTTAAAAGGTTTTTTCAAATATAAGACTAAGTCATCATAGTATAGACGGCCTAGTATGAAAATATACGATTCCCTAAAGATTCAGTATTAGAAAATGAATTATTTTATCTGATCCTGATATATTTCTATTTGTTTGCTGAATGATTATTTTAAACGTTTATACCTCTTGAATATTTGAATTAAAGATTATATTGATTATTTAAATTGAATCTTTATGATGCTTCGAAATAGCAAGTCCTTAATAGGTTGGTTTTTATTAATTACACTTTCTGCTACAGCTCAGAGAACAGAACCACTTCGCTGGTGGAATAAAAACAATCTTAGAGTTATTCAATGCAATTTACCGGATTATGAAGCGGCAAGTTTAGACCCGGATTCTTTATTGATGGATCTGCAACAATATGCGGCTAATACACTCATCATCAATGCAGGTGGTATCATGGCTTTTTATCCTTCTAAACTAAATGCTCATTATATAAACCCTTATATGAAGCCAAATACACTCAAAGAAGTTGTAGATAAGTGCCATCGTGCAGATATCAAAGTCATCGTACGATTTGATTTTAGCCGGATTGATAAAACCATTTATGATCAACATCCGGATTGGGCTTACATAGATAAAAACGGGAAGCATATGATCAATACCGATAAATACGTCACCTGCATTAATGCACCCTATGTACAGGATGAAGCCTTTAAGATCATCGGAGAGGTAATCGATATGTTTCCGGTAGATGGTATTTTTCTGAACAGTCCCGGATACCTTGTAAATAATTCCTATGAATTGTATGAATATCATGGTATCGATCAAAATGAATATGATAAAAAAAGATTTTTTGATTGGAGTGGCGGAATGATTTTGCCTACAGAGGAAAAAAGACAAGACCCTGTTTACCTGAAATACCTGGATTTTAAAAAATATACTCAGGATGAATGGCAGAAAAAACTCGCACAAGTAGTAAAATCAAAAAGTCCGGACATTGCCATTTGTACCTATTCCACCAAGTATGTTGATATCATCAGGCATGAGTCCCAGACGAATAGTTTGCCTTATTTTCCATACAATAGTTCTGATAATGTAAATAGTACCGTGATCTCATATCCGGATCATATCGTCAGTAATGCAAGTATTCAGCAAATTTCATTTCAAAGCAGGTATAATGCGATCGAGCCGGAAGAAATAGAAATAAGGTTATGGGAGAATATTGCCAATGGATCAGGTCTGGATATCAGCCTGATGGGTGATATGCGTGGATATGAAGATGAAAGAAATTATCCTGTAATCAAAAAGATTTATAATCATCACAAGCACTTCGAGAAGTACTATGGAAAGTATCAATCTATAGCACAAATCGCCGTGATAGAACCTGGTTGGTGGCCCAGGGGGGTTACTATGCAAGAATATAGAGGAGTTCAACTGATGTTGATGGAATCACATATACCGTTTGACAGAATAGAAGATTCGCAAATAGGGGAGCGGGCAGGTGCATTGGGCCAATACAAAGTGATTATTTTACCGGATGTAATTAATTTGAATGAACGGAGTATCCGGGTATTGGATTCATTAAATGGTTTGGGAATCTCACTCATTACAACCAACAATACATTTAAAGAAAGGCCTGACTTATTATTAAAATGGTTTGGTGTAAAATCAAAAAACACTATTGAAGATTGCACCGGACAATACATTTCAATTCCGGATCATAAGATATTTTCATCATTAGCAGGACAATCTATGATCATGCTGAAATTTAATCTAAATGAATATGATATGACTTTATGTGATCAAACCTTACTTCCTATTTTATCCAAGGGACGGCCCGGACCACCGGAAATGATAGGAGGACATGATCGCACAGGCTTTTATACAATTGGAATAAAGAACCAATCAACATCCAGAAATGCAATCGTAGCTATAAATCTTGGAAAACTTTATTATCTCCATGGTTATAAAGAACATAAAAATATTTTATTGGATCTTATTCGCTATTTGTACCCTGATTATGATTCCATTCTTCAAACAGATGCAAATCCAAGAGTAGAAACAATATTGCAGGCATACGCATTTAATGAACCAGCTACTTACGGAAAAGTAGTTAAGTCGCATGGCATGATCCTTCATCTGATGAATCTCACCGGATTTAGTGGTAATACCTATTTCCAGGCCATTCCTCAATCTGCTATAAAAATGAAAATAAAATCCAGGTTCAGACCTTCCAGAATATGGGATATGGAAAATAACCGGACTATACCGTTTACTTTTTTGAATGGAGTATGTCAGTTTACTTGCCCTGTTTTAAAAGACTACAAGGCCCTCATCATTGATAAATAATTTCGTGTAAGCTATCCTGACTTATCTTAATTTTACATTTCTTTCATGCAGCACGACCCATTCGCTTCATTACGAATTAAAGAGTATCAGTATTTTATCACCGGTAGATTTTTTTTCGTCAGTGGTCTTCGTATGATGTCTACTATCGTTGCCTGGTGGATCTATGAAGTAACCCGTGACCCTTTAGCGATTGGTCTGATAGGACTGGCTGAAGTGATCCCGGCCGTAGGTCTTGCTCTGTATGCAGGCCATGTGATCGACCATACAGAACGGACATTGATCATGAAGAGATCTGTTTTATTTTATGGGTTGACGATCTTCATGATTTTTATCATCTCAACCCCACTCATACAGAATCATCTGCCCTCCAAAGCATGGATATTTTTAATATATGTATTTATTTCAGTGACAGGAGCTATTAGGGCATTTTCAGGCGCTACGTTCCCTGCGCTTCTGGCGCAAATCGTGCCCATGAATTTAATGACCAATGCCATTACATTGAATAACGGCACTTTCCTTACAGCCGCTATTATAGGTCATGCAGGAGGAGGCTTGTTGATTGCTTTAATGGGAATTAAAGGCTCTTTATTCATCTCATTTTTATTTGTTGCTGTTGCCACGCTGGCCCTGTTTCGTATTAAAGCTAAACCATTACCTGAGTTTCCAATGGATATTGGTACCTGGGAGAGTGTTAAAGAAGGACTTAAGTTTGTTTACAGGACTAAGGAATTATTAGCCTCTATGACTTTAGATTTATTTGCTGTTTTATTTGGTGGAGCAGTGGCCATGGTTCCGGCATTTGCCAAAGATATTTTACATGTAGGACCTACCGGATTTGGATGGCTCAATGCTGCATCCGATATAGGATCTATGATTACAGTCATAGTATTGACGTTGCGTCCATTAAAACAAAAGCAGGGCACTATATTGTTATACGCTGTAGCTGGATTCGGCCTGTCGATCATTGTATTTGGATTGTCCAAACTTTATTTATTATCCTTTATCGCTCTCATGTGTAGTGGATTCCTGGATGGATTCAGCGCAATCATACGTGGTACGATCGCACAACTCAAAACTCCCAATGAAATCAAAGGCCGTGTGATGTCAGTAAATTCTATGTTTATCAATTCATCCAATGAATTCGGCCAGTTTGAAAGCGGACTTACGGCAAGGCTTATGGGATTGGTTCCGTCCGTTATCTTCGGCGGAAGTATGACTTTGCTTGTTGTATTTATTACCTGGATGAAAGCTCCAAAATTGAGGAAGCTGGAATATTGAAAACAGTCAAAAATAATTAGAATAGACCTAGGTTTTACTGGCTTCAATTATTTGCAGAAATTCCTCCTCTGTCCAAACCAATACAGATCCCAATGCTTTTGCCTTATCCAGTTTTGACCCTGCATTTTCACCAACTACCAGGATATTCAATTTATTGCTGACACCACTGACATTCTTCGCTCCAGCTTTTTCCGCCATTTCCTGGGCTTCTTCGCGGGTCATCTTTTCTAAACTACCAGTGAATAAAATAGTTTTTCCGGACAATGGTGCATCTGCCGCAACGGCTTTAGGTTTATCCTCATCTGTCTGTAGCATATTCACTCCGAGTGATTCCATTTCTTTCAATATTCTGATATGCTCATCATTCGCAAACCATGCCATTACGTTCTTAGTCACTACAGGACCTATTTCGTGGATATCTGTAAAATTGGTTTCTGACCAATCTTTGAGATCGATAATATAATGAACTCTTTCTGCAATAAGTTGTGAAGCTCTTCTTCCAAGATGATGAATACTGAGACTATGCAATAACCGCTGAATGGAGTTTGATTTGGCTTTGTTGATAGATTCTTTGAGTTTGTCTGCTGATTTTTTACCAAAACCTTCGAGTTCTGATATTTTTTCATAATCCAGTTTATAGATATCAGCAATATTTCTGACCCATCCATGTTTTACAAATTTTTCCATAATGGATGGCCCGAAGCCTTCAATATCCATAGCGTGTTTGGATACATGAAAAATATATTTCTCCAGATCCTGTGCACCACATAGACAGTCGGGACATATCCAGAAGGCCTGATCCAATTCACGGATTAGTTTTACCTGTTTGCCATGTTCAGCTCCGATAGGACAGTAAGCCGGGAATTCTATCTTTTTTTCTTTGCCGGTACGATATTCAGGTAAGGACTTTACGATATAAGGGATCACATCCCCGGATCGTTCGACTATGACCATATCACCCAGGTATAGATCTTTTGCTTTAATGAAATCTTCATTATGCAGTGAAACGGAAGCTACTGTAACTCCACCTACCTGGACAGGCTCGAGTTTGGCAACGGGAGTGATAGTTCCTACTTTTCCAACCTGATATTCCACATTTATAAGCTTGGAAGTAGCCTGTTTTGCTTTAAACTTAAATGCAATAGCCCATCGGGGATGATGTGAAGTATAACCACATTGCTCCTGAAGGGAGATCTCATTGACTTTGACGACCATGCCATCAATTTCATAATAAAAGTCTTCCCGTTTTTCCTGCCATTCATGACAGAAGTCCACTACTTCAGCAATGCCATTGCATACTTTAAATTCAATCGTCGGTACTTTAAATCCAATGGATTCTAAAGCGTGAATACCTTCTGCATGATTTATAAACTTTTTAATTTCAGTTTTATCTGTTCCTTCCAGGTAACCCACCTGGTAGATAACTGCTTCGATGCCCCTTCGGGAAGTCTCTTGTGGGTCTTTGGTACGAAGCCCTCCGGTGGCTGCATTCCGGGCATTAGCAAATGGAGCTAAACCATCTTCAACTCTTGTTACATTTATTTTTTTGAAACTATCTTTTCTGATCAAAGCTTCACCGCGGAGTTCCGCTTTCGTGATTCCCATTTTTTTAAATGGAGCTTTTAACGGTATGGTACGAATCGCTCGTGCATTGGGCGTCATTTCCTCTCCCTGCACTCCATTTCCCCTGGTAGCTGCACGTACCAATACATCATTTTGATAAACGATAGAAATACTTCCCCCATCATACTTGGGCTCCACACAGTACGAAACTTTGGCATCGGGAGAAAGCCTGCATAATTTTTTTACTTGTGTATCAAATTCAATCAAATCCTGTTCATCGTATGAATTCGCAAGGGATAGCATGGGCTTTAAATGGGTCACAGTATCTAATGCCTCGCTCAGATCATTCGATACCCTTTGGGTTGGCGAATCTCCGGTAACCCAATCCGGATGATGCTCTTCAATATATTCGAGTTTTTTATAGAGTTGATCGTATTCAAAATCACTGATCAGCGGATCATTGAGGATATAATAGCGGTGCTCATGAAACTGGAGCAATGATTTTAGTTGGTCATAATGATTCTGTCCATTTACAAGTACTTGCTCTAATGTCATATTGAGTAAGTCTCTTGTCCAAGTGATTTGAATATCGAGTAGGTCAGTTTTCGGCATTACCTATTGTTAAACATGAAAAAATAAACAAGAGAGTCCATTCATTAACCATTAACCATTATTCATTAACCATTATTCAGCTTATGCTCAATTCAGGATTTTTTCCTTTTACACCTTTAAAATAATTCCAAACTTTAGACATCACTTCTTCAATATCCTCTGAGGGCATGAACGGTTCACTGAAGGTTACCGTTTTATGTTCGAAATCAAACTTAGTCATGACGATGGGCACATTTGCTTTTCTTGCCATATAATAAAAGCCAGATTTTAGTTTATCTACTTTTTGCCTTGTACCTTCCGGTGCCATGGCAATTTTAAACTCCTTATTGTCATTAAAATACTGGGCGATACTATCTACCAGGTTTGTTTGTTTTGTGCGATCCACGGGTACTCCCCCGAGCCATCGGAATATAAACCCAAAGGGTGGTTTGAATAAAGTATGTTTGCCCATGAATTTGATAGGAATCCCTTTGCTGCCACGCGTCCAGAGTCCAACTAACACATCCCAACCTGAAGTATGAGGGGCTACTATCACGAGTGCTTTTGGTATAGAATTAAGTTCAAAACCCGCTATCTTCCATCCTGCTAAACGCCTTATAAAATTCCAGAAAACTTTTCCCATACCTGGAATCAAAAGTAGGCCTAAAAAATTAAAATAAAGTGGTTAAACTCTTGATCCATTTAATCGTCTAATCCTTTAGAAATCGAAATCAATCTTTAGATTCGAGCATGACAGATACTGAAATCGTACAGATGATACAATCGGAAGGAAGTCGTAATACCGGGTTGCGTCATCTTATGGCTACGTATCAGGAGCGACTCTACTGGGTGATTAAAAACATCGTGGGAAGCCATGATGATACGGATGACGTACTTCAAAATACATTCATCAAAGCTTATCGCAATATTGATAAATTCGAAGCACGAAGCTCTTTATTTACCTGGATGTATCGAATAGCCACCAATGAAGCGCTGACGCATAAAAAATCAGCAGCCAGGAAAGCTACCGAATCATTACCGGATTATGGCAAGACTATGACGGGTCCTACTGTAGTACATGAAAACTCCGGAGATGAAGTATTAGCAAAACTAAAAGCTGCTTTAGAAGGACTTCCACAACGGCAAAGACAAGTTTTTGAAATGCGATATTATGATGAATTAAGTTATGAAGAGATTGGGCAACTATTAGATTTATCAGAAGGAGCTTTAAAAGCTTCTTATCATCACGCAGTAAAAAAAATAGAACAATTCATTTTGCAAACCAGCACACACTAAACTATTGAATATGGAAAACGTAGACAAAAAATATGAAATCGATAAAGAACTGGAGGAGATCTCCACCGGCCTTGCCGGCATATTGAAAGATTCTACCAGAAAGGAAGTTCCATTCAGGTATTTTGAAAAATTACCAGCACAAGTGATCGATAAGATTAATGCATCTTCAACGAAACAAGTCAACTGGCTAGATCAAATCTTGTCTTTATTGAATACACGGAGATCCCTGGTGTTTGCTTTTGCCTCTTTAATTAGTGTGATTATACTGGCAGGTATATTTTTTATAAGTGCTCCTCAAAAAGACATGAATCTTGCCAGTCTCGATGACATGGAAGTCAGATCCTATTTGTTGAAAAATGCAGCAGACCTGGACGATGATCAGCTCTCCCTGCTTAAAACCGTTGACAATAAAATAGATTTACTCAACATTACAGAAGAGGAACTCGTGCCTGTCATGGACGAATATCTATATCAAATCAATACTGACGAACTAAATTAAATAATATCAAATTGTATCCAACCTTTAAACACCATATCATGAAACGAATGAAGATTAGCTTTATCCTTTCCCTTTTTCTTATATATTTTTTGCCTACCTATGCTCAACGCGGTGAAAAAATAGAAGCTTTGCGGATAGCTTTCATTACCAATAAACTCGCTTTGACTGCCGCTGAATCAGAAAAGTTCTGGCCGGTCTATAATATATATCGCAATACGGTCTCTGAAATCCGGAAACAATCCAATATAGATATGAATCTTGAAGCTATGAATGATGCTGATGCAGAAAAAGCCATTCAATCCTCTATTGAAAGAATGGAAAAGGAATTGAATTTATTCAAGAATCTTGCCCGTGATCTTAAGCCCATATTACCGGCCCGTAAAATTGCCATTTTGTCAAAAGTTGAGCGAAATTTCAATGAAGAATTGATACGAAAAAGCCAGTTGGGAGAAGGTAGACAGGGATTGCTTAGACGCAATTAAAAAAATATTCTCAAGACTTAACTATTGTTTTTAGAATTAAAGGGATGTGCACTATTGCATATCCCTTTATTATTTCATGCCATTATCCCTTAGGAAATAAAATATGTGTTATGAATAGAGTCAGAGTGGCTTAGTATTAAATTAATGTTAAAGGCAATATGTAAACAATTAGATGATAAAGCATTGTAAGATTATACTTCTTCATAATGTGTTCATTCTGAATCAGTTTTGAAAATAATTTTTGCCAAAAAGTTTTTTGAATTGGACTATTTATCTATTTTTCATCCCGAAATCGAATTTACATTTCTAAACCATAATCCCATTGCATGGAAAACAAATACCAGCATGATATCAATTTGAACCAGTGGGTTAACGAGTTTGAAATACTAACTCAACAAGGCGAAAAGACTTCATTTGAAATAAGAATATATCAGAAACTCGTTGAATATTACAAAAGCGAAGGAGACCTGAAAAAGGCCGTCGAAGTGGCCGAATCTGCGCTGGAACAATATGGATACCGGGTTGATTTTTATCTCGTCAAATCACGGCTTTTGCTTATTCAAAAACAACCTCTGGAGGCTATGGACTGCCTTCATCAGGCAGAAGGACTAAGTCCACAGGATACTGATGTCCTGATGACCAAAGCGTTGATCCTTTCTGAACTAAGGGATAAAGCAGCAGCGTTGAGTATCCTTCACAATATGAAATCTTATGTTGGCCAGTCTGACCTCGTAGAAGTGCTTGCTTGTGAAACAGAGATTTATTTTCACGCAGAAGAATATGATAAGGGATTTGTCACTCTTAAAGATGCACTCAGAGTGAATGCATATCATGATAAAGGACAGCAATTATTATCCGAGTATATATCCACATCGAGGAATTACCAGACCATTGCCAATTTCCTGCAGGAGATGCTGGAAAATGCGCCATACTCTCATTTTGCATGGTATAACCTGGGCCATTGTTTTACTAATCTTGGTGAATACGGGCAGGCGATCGATGCTTTTGAATATGCCTACCTGATTAAACCCCAGTTTGAACAGGCATATCTGGATTGCGCTGAAACATGTGTGTTGTTAAGACAATGGGATAAAGCATTATCCATTTACCAGGAAGTCCTGAATACATTTGGTGAAGAATATGATATGCTAATCTCAGTAGCTGAATGCAGTATACATGTCAAAGATTTTAAGTTGGCTAAGAAATACCTTACACAAAGCTTAAGGCTGGACGTATTTGGTGAAGAAGCACATTATATGATGGGTCAGGTTTTTGCAGCTGAATCCAAATGGCACAAAGCAATCCAATGTTATCGTCGCGCCATATCTATCGATGAGACGAGTGACAGTTATTTTTTCGCATTAGCAAAAGCATATGCACAAATTGGCGAAAATGATAAAGCACATCGCAATTTCAAAAAAGCCACATCTTGTGCCCCAGAGCAAAATTCATATTGGTTTGAACATGCCACATTCCTATTAGCACAAGGCAAAGTATTACAGGCATTGGAGATTCTGGATCAAGGCGAGATTTCTTCAGTAGGTAGCGATTTGCTCTATTGCAGAGCTGCTATTCATTATATACTGGATGAAAAATCCAAAGCAATAGATATTTTAGCAGAAGTGCTTGAAGATGATTTCCAGGCACATGCTTGTATTTTTAATCTTGCTCCGGAAATGAAAGAAGATAAAGACATCCTGTCTATTATCAGCTATTACCGGGGAGAGATATTTGAATAGTTCCAGATACAACGATTGATTTGCAAAGGGATGCTTTTAGAATAAACAGACCTTGAAAGAGTTTTCGAGCTTCTTGGATTAGGTGACTAAAGTCCCTAGGTGTTCTTCACCCTGTAGTATCCTGAGTAGATTTCCTTTGGTAGTGACATCAAATACAATGATGGGTAATTTGTTTTCCTGACATATTGTAAATGCCGTCATATCCATTACCCCTAATGATTTTTCGATAGCTTCTTTAAACGAAATACTGGCATAGCGGGTAGCAGTGGGTTCAATATTTGGATCGGCCGTATAGATTCCATCCACTTTGGTTCCTTTTAATAAAACTTCGGCCACTATTTCATTTCCCCGCAATGCAGCAGCGGAATCTGTTGTGAAATAAGGATTTCCTGTACCTGCTGAAAATATTACTACTCTTCTTTTCTCTAAATGCCGGATTGCTCTCCGTCGAATGTAGGGCTCTGCGATTTGTTGCATAGCAATGGCAGAAACAAGTCTTGTGTAGACACCGAGATCTTCCAGAGTGCTTTGCAGTGCCATACCATTAATTACTGTGGCAAGCATACCCATATAATCCCCCTGAACCCTTTCAACTCCGGATTTTTCAGCACTAAGACCTCGATAGATATTTCCTCCGCCGATGACTACTGCTACTTCCACACCAGCGTCTACAACGGTTTTGATTTCACTGGCATAATGCCTGAGTTGATCTGACTGTATACCGAAGGGTTGATCGCCCATCAACGCTTCACCACTCAGTTTTAGAAGAACTCTTTTATATTTTAAAGCCATGAGATCAAATATTATTGGATTGGAATAATAAGCTCAAAAATAGCAAATGCTTGACAGATCGTAAGTAATAGGATATCTTGCATTGTCCTAACTTAAATCTAAGATGAAGCTCTGCCTTGGAATTATTCTTTGGTGTTGTACCCTGGCTTCGTGGTCGCAGTCTTATAATCTTGTCCCTAATGCAGGCTTTGAAAAAATAATAGGGCAACCTGAAAAGTGGTTCTATACCGGCAAAGATTTTGATCTTGTCTTCGAGGATTGGAAAAGCCCGACGGCAGCATCTCCGGATGTCTATAATGAAAAAATTCCCGTTCCCACTTTTTGGAGAGAGAAGGGATTTTATAAAATAAGACCTTTTTCCGGCAAATCCATGGTGGGCATTACTCTATATGGGTGCAACCTGGGTAAATTGCATTGCAGGGAATACGTCGCCGCTCCACTGATCGAATCGCTTGTGATTGGACAACAATATCTCCTGACACTCTGGATCGCTCCTATGGACCAGGGAGTGAAGGTGGATCAACTTCAGGTAGCCTTTGATCATGAGATCTCTCAGACTATAGATGATAAATTATTAATCTTAAAACCATTGTTTAATATTCCGATGGTTTATAAAAGCGGCTGGCAAAAAATTGAGTTGAATTTTTTTGCTGAGACAGAAGCCAGGTATATTACATTAGGCAATTTCAGAAACGATGAACAAACCCTGACTCAAAGATCTGAAGCACCAGAGACAGAACCATATGCCTATTATTACCTGGATGAAATCTCCTTAAAAAAAATACCCCCTATCCTTTCAAGACAGGAAATAGCACGCTATGACTCTATAGAACTCGCCAATACGACTATAGAAATCGAACATATTTATTTTGATTTTGATGATATAAACCTCCTGCCAACATCCTATCAGGAACTGAATAAATTATTGTTATTGCTTCAGGAACATCCGCGGATGAAAATTAATATCATCGGGCATACAGATCATACCGGTTCGTCGATGTACAACAAGACGCTTTCGTTGAGACGGGCCAAAGCAGTTTCCCAATTTTTAGCGAGACATTATATAGGAGTAGAAAGGATGAAAATCAAAGGCCTTGGATTTGATCAGCCTGTGGCATCAAATAAAGACGAAGCAGGTAGACAAAAGAATCGAAGAGTCGTATTTGAAATCATCAGGTCCTGACCTTCCAATTTTATATTCTTTATCCATCGAATTCAGTCTATTTTTACCAAAAGATGTCTAACGTAGCCCCAGCGACTGATTCCACCACTAGAAAAATGAACCTCATCCACTGGATTAGCAAAAGCATTTCATTGATCTTACATCCGTTATGGTGGCCTACATTTGGACTTTACATCCTGCTTTCGTTGAACCCATATCTTTTTGGAGTTGCAGAACCACGAGGCAGGGCTACACTTATTTTACAAGTATTTGTGTTGACTTTTATTCTTCCTGTCTTTAGTATATTTTTATTGAAGAAATTAAATTTTCTTAATTCCTGGAATATGAATGAGAGATCAGAAAGAATAGGCCCTTACCTGATCACCTTGATTTGTTATATGTGGTTATATGTCAATATACGACATGATCCTAAAGTGCCCCTGGTATATAATATTTTCGTTTTTGGAGCATTAATTACACTGATCCTGGTATTTGTATTCAATTTATTTATCAAAATCAGCGCTCACACCGCAGTCATGGGAGGATTATTAGCAATGACCTGGATCACGTTTAATGTATTTAGTCATGAAAATTTTACTTTATATGTACCGGGACAAGGAACTGTCTTATTTTCCTGGCGCAGTGTATTGATTACGGTCATGGTCCTGGGAGGTATAGTAGGTAGTGCCCGTATGCAGTTGAAAGCCCATACTTCCAGAGAGATTTATTTTGGATATGCCATTGGATTGGTAGCTCAATGGTCCGCATTTAAAATTTTATTTTAATGAGATATTTGATATTCTGTTTTTTATTTTTCATTCAAAGAGTTGATGCACAGTCTTCGCAGCAGAAAGACATCAATGAATTAAAGAAATCCATTTCTTCCTTGTTTGATGGGGCATGGATTCAACATCAATTCAGTGGGGTTTTATTAGTAGCCAAAAACGGGAAACCACTTTATTTTCAATCCAAAGGATATAGAGATTTTAATAATAAAACATCATTGAATAAGAATGATATATTCGAACTGGCATCCGTCTCAAAACAATTTACATCTATGATCATCATGATGCTGAAAGAAAGAGGCATGCTCGGATACGATGATCCGTTGGAAAGATATATCAAAGACTTGCCTTATAAAGGTATTACGCTTCGACATCTGTTGACCCATACGAGCGGGTTGCCCGATTATCAGAATATCATGGATCAGCACTGGGACAAAAATAAAATAGCTGATAATGAAGATATCATAGACTATTTAAAAAAGTATCCTGAGGCGGTCCATTTTGCTCCCGGGGAAAAGTATGAATATAGCAATACAGGGTATGTATTATTAGCGAGTGTCGCTGAAATCGCCAGCAAAATTGAGTTCAAGGAGATGGTAAAAAAATGGATTTTTACACCGCTAAAGATGAAATCAGCAGATTTCAGAACTCCGGCTTCCAGATCTAAAGTGCATAATTTTGCCAAAGGATTTATATATGATACTACCAGTCATAAATATGCTCCGGCTGATTCATTTAAAGAATCTAACTACACCATCTGGCTTGGCAATCGAAAAGGTCCCGGAAGAATCAGTATGAACGCTGCAGATCTGTTGAAATGGGATCAGGCTTTATACACTCCGCTGCTCATTGCAGCTACGACCATGGATGAAGCATTTACTCCTTATACATTAAATAATGGAACCACGATTGGTTATGGTTTTGGATGGGAATTGAAACAGAACCTCAAGCTCGGAAAGGTTGTGCATCATAGCGGAGATAACCCGGGCTACCACACCCACATCATGCGTTATATTGACAAAAAGTATACTGTAATTTTATTGAATAATAATGCCAGTGACCAGATGAATAATATCCTGAATGCGGTTGAGGAGTTATTAGCCAAGGATTAATGTTTGATAAATTTTATCGAAACAGATCGTGACGCACTTTGAAGTGAAATAATATACATTCCAGCAGGGAAATAGTGAATGTCAATAGACTCGGGTTCTTTTATACTTCTTAATCCGGATATTTTTTTTGAAAACATGGTTCTTCCCTCTATATTTTGAATAATTAAAGTAGCTTGATTAATTCCCGGGGCAGGGTTGAACGTAAGATGAACATAATCCGTAGCAGGATTAGGATAGACTCTAAGTTGATAGATATTATCTGTTACTTCTTGATTAGCTACGGGCAAGTCAAGATTATAAGTATACAATCCTCGACCATACGTGGCTGCTACCAGTTTACGGGTTGGAAAATGAAAATATAAATCTGATATCACGATAAGAGGTATGTTATTTCCCAGTGCTTCCCAGGATAAACCATCATTAAATGATCGCCACACGCCGGCATCCGTTGCCACTATTAAATGTCCGGCGGTAGATGGATCTTCAACGACTTTATTAACTGGGACTGGTGGAAGTCCTTTGGCAATCTCTGTCCAATCGTTTCCTGCGTTTTCTGATTTATAGACATGAGGCAAATTCTCAGAATATCGAAAACCTGAAATAGTCAAATACACTTTGTTTTTTTGGATGGATGAAGCTTGTATACTTGTAATCCAGCGAACAGGAAGTCCCTCATCTATCGATTTCCAGTTTATTCCCCCGTCTATCGTCTTCCATACTTTTCCAAGATCGGTTCCGCAATAAATGATATTTGTATCTAAGGGTGAAACTGAAATTGTTGTGATGGTTCCAAAGGTAGTTGATCCGGTAGGTGCTGCAAGGGTCGGTGAAATCGGTTTCCAATTTGATGCTCTGTCCGTTGATTTGTATAATCGATCCGTTCCTAAAAATAAAGTAGAGGCAATTTTAGGATGAAAGATTACCGGTGTATTCCAATTATTTCGATCGGCGCCTTCAATACCTTCAAGTGCATAATTAAAAGAAGCACCTCCGTCAATACTCTTTGCAAAAAAACCATACTGAGATTCTGAATATACATATTTATTGTCGGTTGGATCTACGAGGCATACAAAGCCATCTCCCCCATTGATGATTTGCCATTGATCATTCATGCCGGTCAGGGTACGCATACAGCTATTGTCTTGTGTACCACCATACAATCGATGAGGTAAAGTATAATCAAGATGACAAGTATAAAATTGAGTAATTGGTAGGTTATTAATTTTGCTCCAGGTTTCGCCGCCATTTTTGCTTGAATATAATCCACCATCATTTCCAAGCAATAGTGAATTCGTATTAGACGGATTGATAAATAAAGCATGTTGATCTACATGAACATCTTCACTGACGGTTTCAGAAATGGGGAAAAACTGGTTTCCACCGTCTACGGACTTTGCAGCTGAAAAGCCAAGACAATAAACAGTATTAGAATTTTTCGGGTCAACATATGTTTTTCCAAACCACCAACCAAACGACGATGTATTGACCCGTCCATTCATTTTAGTCCAGGTATCTCCGTAATCATCTGTCCTGTAGATACCAAGGAAATCGCCACTTTCATCCACATAAAAAGCAAAAATTCTTTTAGGATCCGTAGGGGCAAGGGCAAGGCCTATCCGACCTTTATCTGATCCAACAGGTAATCCATTTGTAAGTTTAATCCAGGCTTTACCACCGTCGAATGTTCTATAGATATTGCACCCTGGCCCTCCATAATCTATTCCAGCGGGTTTTCTTGATCGCTCCCAGCTGGCAACATAAAGAGTATCCGGATGTTTTGGATCCATCTGCATATCAATCATACCTACGGAGTCAGAATGAAAAAAAATTTGTTCCCAGGAAATACCTCCATTGATGCTTTTGTAAACTCCCCGTTGACTATTTTTCCCAAACAGTTTACCCATACAGGCAGCATAGATCACATTAGGACGCGTGGGATGTAATAAGATTTTAGATATACTCCCTGATAACTCAAGCCCGAGATGTTGCCAGGAATTACCTCCATCATTCGTTTTGTACATGCCATTCCCATCATAGGCTACTGATCCGCCGCCGCCGTTAGCTTCACCCGTACCGACATAAAGTATATTTGGATTGCCATCTTGTAACGCCAGTGAACCAGCAGATCCGATTGGGTTTTGATCAAATATAGGGGTCCAGTTAGCACCTTCATCTATTGATTTAAATACTCCTCCGTTGGCAGAAGCTATATAGATTATAGATGAATTCGTCGCATCACTTTGAATATCGGTAATACGTCCACCTATATTTGTTGGTCCTGCAAATTTCCAATCCTGTTGATTATTTCGTTTGACAGCACGTAATTGTTTTGCCACGGACTGCATCGTTTGTTGGTAGAATGATTCTGGAATCGTATCAAAAGGAAATGCTCTTTGCGCATAAAACCAATCATTAGGTTTGTTTTCCTCACCGGGTAATAATTTTATGATATAATAAAGAATCCAGAAGAAGAAAGTCATTCACTCTTTTTTGTATGATCATTGGTCAACATTCTTAAGGTTGCTATTTGTTTAAATGCTGCGCGGGCGGGTTGTGCTGGAACACCATAATATGTGATTCCCCCTTCAAGATCTTTATCGACACCTGTTTTCGCCAATAATACGGCATGATCACCAATCTTTACATTTTGTGCTATACCTACCTGTCCGTAAATGGTAACATGATCACCTATGATGACTTTACCTCCTACGGACGTATGAGCTGCAAGAATATTATGTTTTCCAATACGGACTCCATGTCCA
The DNA here is from genome assembly GCA_040007895.1 of Saprospiraceae bacterium. Taxonomy (GTDB): domain Bacteria; phylum Bacteroidota; class Bacteroidia; order Chitinophagales; family Saprospiraceae; genus JADJLQ01. The sequence goes on from JBDTUE010000026.1 coordinate 25,448, forward strand.
ACATGTACCTGACAATCCAGTTTGGTGCCTTCTCCCAGGACAGTATCTCCACTCACTCCACGTACAATAGTACTGCCAGCCCCGATTTCTACATAATCCTCAATGATCACTCTGCCTATGGACCTCCATTTATGATGAACGCCATGTTTTTTATTGTAATAAAATGCATCGCTGCCAATGATACAATTTGGTTGAATAATCACTTCCTTGCCTATTTGAGTATAAGAACCTATGTATGAATTAGCCTGGATATAGGAACCTTCACCGATACGTACATACGGCGCTATCACCACTCCCGGTTCAATAGTAGCGGAAGGATCAATCATAGCAAACGGACTGATTGCTGAAGTAATATGTAAAAAAGGTCTGAAGTGCCAGGCTAAAGCGTTATATGCATCAAATGGTGATTCATGGAATAATAATACTTTTCCGACAGGGACTTGAATCTTTTTATTGATCAGTATCCCGGTAGCCATTGAATCAATACTTTTTTGGAAATATTTTTCATTATCAACAAACATAAGATCACCGGAAATGACTTTATGTATTTCATTCATACCATTCAGCAGCGTAGAAGGGTCACCTAAGATATCAGCATTGCACATCTCTGCAATTAACTGAGCGGTAAAAGGTTGATCAAATTTCACGGGCCAAAGATATCCTGTATGTTCCAGAAAAATCTTTTTATATAGATCAAAGATTCAAGGATATTCTGAGTAATGAAGGTGTATTATGAAATGTATGAATAACTGAAAACTGTATTAAATTCTACTCATAAGAGATTTTGCCTTTTTGTAATATCCAATTCTGACGTATGTAAAAACTTAATATTAATTTTTTATGAATTCCATTTATTTTTCACCCGCATAACAATAGCAAACAAAACTTATAGATATGAGATCAACGTTTATCCGGATCATTATTTTATCCTTGTGCATAATCCGTTTAGAAGCGCAGGTTACAACAGCTTCGATGAATGGGCGGGTAACTACATTGGACGGAAGTCCACTGGAGTCAGCAACAGTACTAGCAAGGCATGTTACGTCAGGATCTATATATGGCACCAGTACCCGAGCGGATGGAAGGTTTAATCTTCCGAATTTAAGAGTCGGGGGTCCATATACTGTTGAGGTCACTTATGTAGGATTCGAGAATGAAATTAAATCAGATATTTTTTTGGCTTTGGCTCAGAAATTAAATCTTGAGTTTAAATTGAAAGAATCAACAGTGAGTTTGGGCCAGGTAGAAATTCTTGGTGATGCGGGTATTATCAATAGCAAAAGAACCGGTGCCTCTACAGAAATAAGCCGTGATCTATTAAATGTGTTGCCAACTATTTCAAGATCGGCCTCAGATTTTACCAGGCTCAACCCTATGGCTGCAGAGGGAGGTTCCTTTGGTGGACGCAATGATCAGTTTAATAATTATTCTTTAGATGGAGCCATATTTAATAATCCTTTTGGTCTTGACGCTGCTACACCCGGAGGTCAGGCAGATGCTCAACCTGTATCGCTGGATGCTATTGATCAGATAAAAGTATCTATAGCGCCTTACGATGTCACTCAATCAGGTTTTACAGGAGCTTCAATTAACGCAGTGACCCGATCCGGTACCAATAAATTTGGAGGAACAGCTTATTATTTTTTTAGAAATAAAAACATGACTGGTGGAAAGATAGATGGAACTCAGGTAAACCGGGGTGACCTGAGATCATCACAAGTCGGAGCAAGTATCAGCGGCCCGATCATTAAAGACAAATTATTTTTCTTTGCCAATTTTGAAATTGAAAAGCGATCAGACCTGGGCTCTTATTACCTTGCTAACCGGGGCAGCTCCGGAGCAAATGTTTCCAGGGTACTGGCATCGGATTTACAAAAAGTATCTGACCTTTTAAAATCATTGTATGGTTATGAAACAGGTAGTTTTGAAAACTTCAAGCACAACAGTGATAATACTAAAGCATTACTTAAGGTAGATTTTAATATCAATAAAAATCACAAATTATCTGCTACGTATAGTTTCCTGGATGCATTCAAAGATAAGCCCGCCCATCCATCTGCCATTGGGCGAAGAGGACCTGATTTCCAAACATTGCAATTTCAAAATTCAGGGTACCGGATTAATAATGGTATCAACTCAGGAATAATAGAACTGAAATCTATATTCGGTAATAAGTATGCCAATAAATTACAGGTTGGTCTTACTTCATTTAAAGATAACCGCGATCCGTTTTCTGCAGCTTTTCCTGTCATCAATATAGGAAAAGATGGTACCCGGTATATTGTAGCGGGTCACGAACCGTTTTCTATTCATAATGTCCTTGATCAGCAGGTATTGCAAATCAATGAAGTATTTAATATTTATTCAGGTAAACATAATTTTACCATAGGTACGAATTTTGAAAAATTTCAATTTGACAATTCATTCAATCTTACCGGTTACGGCAGTAGAGTTTTTTTCCCGGATATAGCGATAGGTGATGTAGAGTCCGTATTTAAATCAAATGATTTTAAAGCAGAAGTGGCTGCTGCAAGAAAAACCGGACATGATAATAAATGGGCCTTGGCGGAAACGAATGTAGGCCAATGGTCAGCATTTATTCAGGATGAATGGGAATTAACTAAAAAATTGACGATGACGGCAGGTCTAAGATTGGATGTCCCCCTTTATTTTGACACCAAAGAAAAAATGATTGAAAACCTGGATCCTGCACGTAATTGTTGTTATGATCCGACCATTCAGTATTATAATGAAGAAGGAGCTCCTGTGAAACTTGATTCAAAAGTTTTTCCCAAGAGCACGCCCTTAATCAATCCAAGGGTCGGATTCAATTATGATATTAGTGGAGATAAATCCGAGCAATTCAGAGGAGGTTCGGGTTTGTTTAGCGGGCGATTTCCATTTGTCTGGGTAGGTAATCAGGTTGCCAATCCTAATTCTTTTTTTTATTGCGTGACAGATCCTGATTTTAAATTCCCTCAAATATGGCGTACGGATATAGGCTATGATCGTAAATTATTTAATGGTTGGATTGGCTCATTAGATATTGTGTATACCAAAGACTTGCAGTCTCAAATCATTAAGAACTACGGTTTAAAATTACCTACAGGCAAATTGAGTGGAGTGGATACACGACCGATTTATCTCAATTCAGACCGTGCTCAAAATTTTGGCGCAGCTACGAATGCATACGTTTTTACTAATGATCATGGAGGTTATGCATTTAATACCTCGATACAAATGGAAAAGACCTGGAAAAATTCATTTGTCAAGTTTGGCTATAATTATCTGAATGCTAAAGATGTTTCTTCTATTGATGCAGAGATATCATCCGATGGATATGATCGCAACCCCGCTAATATTCAACACACTAACAGGCCAGAATTAGCTCCATCGTTATATGGTAACAGGCACCGGTTGCTGGGCACTGCATCACATCGGTTTGATTATTCCAAGGGGAAAATGGCAACTACCATTTCCCTGTTTGTTGAATATGTAGAAGGAACACGGTATAGTTATACCTATTCAGGAGATATCAATAACGATGGAAGTAGTTTGAATGATCTGATTTATATACCGACAGACGCAAACATAAATTCCATGAATTTTACCGGCGATGCAACATCGGCAGGTATACAACGAAATGCTTTAAAAAACTACATAGCCCAGGATCAATATTTATCCGAGCATAGAGGTACTTATGCAGAGAAGTATGGAGCTCTTGCTCCCTGGTACAGTCATTGGGATATCAGAGCTTTACAGGATTTTAAACTTAATAACGATCAGGTCGTCCAGGTAAGCCTGGATATACTCAATGTAGGAAACATGCTTAATTCATCCTGGGGTGTCAGGCAATATGCCACCTATACAGGATTGGCTCAACCATTGGCAGTATCTGTTTCGAATGGAATACCGGTTTACACATTTGATGCTTCACAAAACAATACCTTTTTTAATGACTTTAGCCTATTAAGCCGATGGCAATTGCAATTAGGTTTGCGATACCGTTTTTAATTAAATTTATTTTTTAAAAAAATAATTTAAAACAAGACGGAATTAGTCAAATCTTAATGGGCATCTAACCAATTCATACCAGTTCCCATCTCTACTACGATGGGTACTGAGATATCCGGGATAGCGTCTTTCATCTCTTGAGCTATCACTGGTTTTATTTTATCAATTTCAGTTATTAAAGCATCGAAAACCAATTCGTCATGTACCTGAAGCGTCATTACTGATTTAAAACCTTCTTGTTTAAACCGGTGATGGATTCGAACCATGGCGACTTTGATCATATCAGCGGCTGAACCCTGGATCGGTGAGTTGATAGCATTTCGTTCTGCTTGTGCACGGACTGTAAAATTTCGTTCATTGATTTCCGGCAGATAGCGTCTTCTTCCCAATAAAGTCTGTACATAACCTGTCTTTTTTGCGAAGACAATCGTATCATTCATATATTGTTTAATGCCCGGAAACTGGGTGAAAT
>JBDTUE010000027.1:0-28527 GCA_040007895.1 Saprospiraceae bacterium
AACAGACTAAAGATTTCTTAATTCTTTATTAAGAAAAAGCCAAAATGGAGATTTTATTAAAATTCAGTAAATTATTTGTGGAAAAAAGAAATTTTCCAGACAGGGAATGCGTTGTTAAAATTGAGAGAGCACAGCCCCTGTAATTTTTCATACATTTTTGAGTCTATTCAGGAAGAGTTTATTTCTAAACCAGGGGCTGTTTTTATATAACGAACAAAATTCGTGGATGCTGCTTGATTCTTTTATTCGCCAGGCTTGAAATCAGATAATAACGCATAAGCTTTATTATTTATAAGCCCTTTGGATCATAGCCATCAGTCATAATCCGATTAAAGCTTTGTACAGGAATATCAACGTTTTAAAACTAAAATTTTCAATACGAACAAATTTAAAAGACAAAGCCCTTTAAAGGTTCAGTAAAGGGCTTTTACACACCGGTTTGTGGTGCAGAGGTTATTAATTCTTTAGGCTGGATTCAAACTTTCAGTATTTGAAATTTCTGATGTCATCATAGAATCAGATCCTGAAATTTTATTAGTCTATCAAAAAAGTATTGTCAGGTATTTCAGGGTTAAGTTTAATTTCAGAAATTTTCATTTCCATATTGAACTGTCCTGAATTCATAGTGAGTTTATGTGAAAATTGCAAGCCATCGACTAATTTGTAATCACCAAAGACCATCGTTTGTTCTACTGGATTTCCCTGGAACTCGGTTTTAATAATCATTTTAGACAACAGTCCGGTTTCAACATTATAAAACAGCGTAGTAAGATTACCTTCGGCATCGGTCGAAGTAACTTTATTGCAATCCTTACCTTCTACTTTTTCAACTCCGATAAATTTTAAGGTGGTGCCGGTTTCATCATATAAATCCAAAGCTGGAAATATCTTCCCTTGCTGAGCCATTCTTTTTACAGCTTTCTCATCGTCTAAGGTCTGAGTACCCTGCATCCCATTCATATATACTCTGTTACCGTCGTATTTTTGTTCCATTACTACATTTCCTCCCATCGTGGATTTGGAATAGAACTTTCCGTTTTTATAGAATGATTCGGATTCAGAAGTACCGAATGGCATGCTAATCTCCATCTTTCGAATCATAGATTTTACCGCCATCATTTTATCCTTTCCACCGGTAGCTTCGATATTTTTTTTAATAATTTCGATAGCTTTTGGATCAGATTGAGCTGTGACCCTAAAAAGGAATCCGCTCAATAGAAATAAAAACAATAAATTTTTCATTGTAAGGTTTATTAAAAATTGAATTTAATTGATTTTGAATAATTGATCTGGAAGATCGCTATTGATCATAAGGGACACTATTTTCATATCCAATGGAAATGGTACCGCTCCACCGGTAAGTTTTATGCTATGAGGAAATTTCACTCCATTGACATCTTTATAATCTGCCATATCCAGGGTCTGAGTTCCTTTTTGGCCCATCATCTCAGTCGTAGTTATAGTCCTGACCAGATATTTCGTAGCAACATCAAAGTATTGAGTTGTCTCAGCTTTATCAGCATCAGTGATTGTTATTTTATTGACCTTTTTACCGTCGAGGTCTTCAACACCAATAAATTTTTTCAAAGATGATGTAGACAACAACTGATCTAATTCGTCAAACAATCTGGTTTGCCTCCGGGTAGCCTTTAAGGTAGCTTCATCAGTAATGGTTTGTTTTCCGCCCATGCCGGATACCTGCAATACTTTCCCATCAAAAGTTTGTTCCATAACAGTAGATCCGCCCATTTCAGTTTTCATTGATAACTTACCATCTTTTACAAATTGTGTAATAGTTAAATCTCCCATGGAAGTAGTAGCTGTCATCTTACTCATCATAGTTTTGATTGCGCTCAGTTTGTCTTTCCCGCCAATTGCATCGATATAATTTTTAAGGACATCCACTGCCATTGCATCCGAGGTGTTGGTGGCGGCCATTGGCTTTGCAGGAGCAGTACTCGTTTTAGCTTCAGAGGGTGAACTTACCGCCATTTTTTTCGAACAGGAGGAGGAGGACAAAACGATACCAAATCCAAGAAGTATGATCAAAATTCTATTCATAAATTATAGTTGATTTTATTAAATTTTTTAATTAGTATTATTAAACGTCACAGCTTGACGATTTCTTGCAAACAAATTATCCAGGCAAAAAATTCAGAGTTGTCTTTTTTTTACAATATATTCTGCCATTTTAGTTTGAATATTTTCTGCTTCTTTGCCTGCAGCTTCACCAAAATCCGTACCATTGGATGCATACAGAATACTCCTGGATGAATTAATCAGGATATCTCCGGCTGTCGTTAATGTATGCTCCATTACTTCCTCCAAATCTCCTCCCTGAGCACCAACACCAGGAATTAATAAAAAATAATCCGGAACTATCGATCTGATTCGGGCCAGGTATTTACTTTGAGTTGCACCTGTTACAAACATCAATTGATCCCGGTTCCCCCATTGTTTTGCCTGGAGGATTATTTCTTCATACAAGAATGATCCTGAGTCCAGCTTTTTTAATTGGAAGTTTTCAGCCCCTGGATTGCTTGTGAGTGCTAAGAGTATGGTCCAATGCCCACTAAATTTTAAAAATGGGTCTATTGAGTCTTTACCCATGTAGGGTGACACTGTGATAGCATCGGCATCAAGATATTCGAAAGCGGCTTTGGCATACATCTCCCCTGTATTTCCGATATCACCCCGTTTAGCATCCAGAATGACAAACTTATTTTTCAATAAAACATATCGTACAGTTTCTTCCAGGACTTTCATCCCTGGTAGTCCTAACTTTTCATAAAATGCAGAATTAATTTTATAGGCAACGGTAAAAGGAAGAGTATGATCAATAATGCTTTTATTAAATTCAAGCATCGAATCCTCCCTCTCCACAAGATGAGCAGGAAGTTTAGATAAGTCTGTGTCCAAACCAACACATAAACAGGATTGTAATGATTGAATTGCACTATTCAGTGCAACCCTATTCCAATAAACTCTTCCCATTAACTCACCGCGATTACTGAGTTAACCTCAGGGAATTTTGACTTGATTGCTTGCTCTATACCAGCTTTGAGGGTAAAGGAAGACATTGAGCACGACTCACAATTTCCTAACCATTTAATTTTGACATCAAGCTCTTCTGTGTAGTCTAATACTTCCACATTGCCTCCATCGGCAGCGAGGTATGGTCTGAGTTCATTCAAGGCATGCTCTATTTCAAGTATCTTCTTTTCTTTATTCTTTTTTGACAAGGCCATGTTGTAGCTGCAAATTTACAGTAAATCAGACAATTAATAGGCAAAGTGCGTTTATAGCCTGTGTGAGATTTTGAGACTCTGAATGGCTTTGCTTATCATCTTAATTTTTCATAGTTACTTTTAAGGTTGGTGCCAAGGTGCTATTTCGCTTGTTCAGTGCACTCAGGACATTTTCAGCGAGCTTTCTAAAAGCAATAACCATATCATCGGTCTCATCATTTAGGATAGAAGGTTTACCTGCATCACCCCCTTCTCTGATTGAAAGGACCAGCGGAATCTGCTGTAATAATTGGGTGTGATATATTCCAGCAAGATGTTGTCCTCCACCTTTACCAAAAATCTCATATTTGTGATCAGGTAATTCAGCAGGGGTGAACCAGGACATATTTTCAACAATTCCCAGGATTGGTACCATGATCCCATCCATTTGAAACATATTGGCAGCTTTGATGGCATCAGCAACGGCTACTTGCTGGGGAGTGGTCACGATGATAGCTCCTGTGACAGGAACTGTTTGAACCAAAGTAAGTTGGATATCTCCTGTTCCCGGCGGCAAATCAATGATCAAAACATCCAGTTCCGGCCATAGACAATCTTCCAAAAACTGTTTCATTACACCAGCCAGGCGTGGTCCTCGTAAAACGACAGCTTGCTCCGGTTCTACTACAAATCCAATGGACATGACCGGCAGCCCATAAGCACTTAACGGTACGATTTTATTTACCCCATAGACCTGTTCTACCTCCGGACGCTTACCTTTCAAACCTAACATGATCGGTATACTGGGGCCATAAAGATCAGCATCCAATATTCCAACTCTAAGGCCTGTTTGTTTAAGACCCAGCGCAAGGTTTACACTAATAGTTGATTTGCCAACTCCACCTTTACCAGACGCTATCGCAATGATATTTTTTATTTGAGGAAGGTTCGAACTTTTTTTCTGAACTGGTTCTGGATTTCCAAAATGCAAATCGATTGAATATCCGGGAGCGAATACCTCAAAAGCTGCGGCGATACTGAAATTGAGTTCCGATTTTACCCGGCTTTCCAGCTTTGGTGGAAACGCAAGTATTACTGTTATTCTTTTCCCATCAATTTTTATTTCCTGAATTCGATTAGCAAGTACAAGATTGTGCCCGGTAAGAGGATCAAGAATAGTCCCTAAGAAACTGAGTAAATCTTCTCTAATCATTTTGCAATATTAGGACTTCCAAATAACTTATATCTAATTAATAGGCATTTTTGAGAAAGAATGTCACATAATGCCACCCGAAATTAATCAACAACTTTCGGGTAGAATTTCGGATTTTTACAGTTTATTATAGTAAACCATAAAGAATATAGATGGAGGTTCATTTTGGACTGGATGATATACCCTTATTACAACATTCAGTAATTACTGTTGGCTCTTTTGATGGAGTGCATTGTGGCCATCGCAAGATTATAGAAGGAATGAAATTGTATTCGAAGCAGTATGAGACTGCAAGTGTTTTAGTTACGTTTCATCCGCATCCCCGTTTAGTACTTAATAGGTTCGATACAAGCCTTAGAATGTTAAACACACTGGATGAAAAGATTGCACTTTTTAAAACATTAGGGATTGATCATGTAGTAGTAGTTCCTTTTACACCGGAATTTGCTGCTCAATCGCCTAAAGATTATATCGAAGATTTTTTGATCAAATTTTTCAAACCAAGAGCGGTTGTAATAGGTTATGATCATCAGTTTGGTAAAGGCCGTGTTGGAACCAAAGATATTTTGTTAGAATTACGATCACTATATAATTACGAAGTTTACCAGGTGGGTGCATATGAAATTGACGGAATAACCGTTTCGTCTACAAAAATCAGGAATGCCCTTTCTCAGGGAAATTTTGACTTGGCTCAACAATATCTCAGTTATCCATTTCCGATTTCCGGGAGAGTGGTGACAGGAGACCGGGAAGGAAGAGAAATGGGTTTCCCTACAGCCAACATTATGATTAATGATGCTTCGAAGTTTATTCCAAGACATGGTGTATATGCCGTTAGAATGAAATGGAAATCGTATATCAAAGGCGGAATGATGTATATAGGACGGCGGACGACTACCCATCAGAAAAGTGAATTACAGATTGAAGTGAATTTATTTGATTTTGATGATATACTCTATGGAGAACAAGCCTGGGTGGATGTATTGAAATTTTTCAGAGATGATATGCATTTCGAAAATAAAGAAATGTTATTGGAGCAAATCAGGAAAGACCAAAAAGACATTCATAGCTACCTCCAACAAGAATCCCAGGCTGGATGATAGATCAACCGGTAACCAATACACCAACCACTGCCCTGGTAATACTTAATTATAATGGCAAACATTACCTTGAAAAATTTTTACCCTCTGTAATTCAATATTCGACCGGAGATACCCTCCTTGTAGTGGGAGATAATAGCAGCACCGATGATTCCGTCTTATTTCTTCAAAATTATTATCCTTCTGTCCGGGTGATTTCGCTGGATAAAAATTATGGGTTTGCAGAAGGTTATAACCTTGTATTAAAACAAATCAAAACGGATTATTATTTTTTATTGAATAGTGATGTTGAATTAAGATCATCCTGGACTCCATTAATCGAAATAATACATTCAAATCCCAGGCTGGCTGCAGCTCAACCAAAAATTTTATCGTACGCCCAACCAACTGTTTTTGAACATGCCGGCGCAGCCGGAGGCTGGCTTGATATCCTGGGTTATCCATTTTGTAAGGGAAGGATTTTTGATGTGATTGAAAAAGATGTTAAACAATATGATAGACAAAATGGAATCTTCTGGGCCAGCGGAGCAGCTATGATAATCAGAGCATCCATATTTCATCAAATTGGAGGTTTCGATAAAGATTATTTTGCCCACATGGAAGAAATCGATTGGTGTTGGAGAGCTAAGCGATGTGGTTGGAATATCATAAGTATACCTGAAGTTTCTGTATTTCATGTAGGTGGAGGTACATTGCCATATCATTCTGACCAAAAGATATTTTTAAACTTCAGAAATAATCTCGCTACCATTTTTAAAAATGATTCTATTCTGAATCTAATCTATAAATTACCAATCCGGTTTATCCTGGATGGAGCAGCAGCATTTTCATTTTTAATCAAGAAAAACCCAAAAGGATTTTTAGCTGTAGTAAGGGCTTATCTGCATTTTATTAAGTGGATACCGGCTTTACATTCCAAGCGAAAAAAGATAAATCAATTATCTAAAGGAACAACATTTAGCCCTGAAGGCTTGTTTAAAGGAAGTATCCTGATAGAATACTTTATTAAAGGACATCAAACTTTTCAATCCATTGTTTCATCCCATGACTAAAGTAGAAATCCTTTACGAAGACAATGATCTTGTAGTAGTAAATAAAACATCTTCTCTCTTATCTATTCCGGACAGATGGGATCCGAATAAAGAATCATTGTACCATATGCTGGGGGCTGTACGGCCTGGACTTATGGTAGTTCATCGGTTAGATAAAGACACCAGTGGAGCTATCATTTTCGCTAAAAATGAAAGTGCCCACAAACATCTAAACAATCTGTTTGCTGAAAATAAAGTGAATAAAACTTATTTAGCTTTAGTTCATGGACAAGTAGTAGAAAAAGGTACGATTGATTCACCTATAGCAGCCGATCCATTTCAGGCAGGGCGCATGGTAGTTCATAGAAAAGGAAAAGAGTCCTATACGGAATATGAACCTATAGAAAACTATAAAGAATTTAGTTTATTACGAGTAAAGATCCTCACAGGACGCACACATCAGATAAGAGTACATCTCAGCAGTATAGGATATCCGCTGGCATTTGATCCATTGTATGGCACAGCGGAACCCATCACCATAGAACAAATTAAAAAAAGAAATTTAAGAGCAAGTGAAACTCCACCAATGCCTTTAATTGCAAGGGTCCCACTTCATGCCAACCATATTACGTTCAGCCATCCGGTACATCAGGGAGTTCAATCCTTTGAAGCTCCTTTGCCCAAAGATTTTAATGCTGTCCTTAAGCAATTACAAAAGTGGGGAAGGTAGATACCCTCAAAAGAAAATAAATAAAAATCAATCTAGTTATTCAACCAGGACTCCATTTTAGTTTCTAATTGTCTTTGAAGCTCTTTATAATTATTAATTACTTTGTTGGATTCAGGAGTGTTATAAAAATTTTCTGCAGCCATTTGTGATTCCAGTCGTGCAATATCCTGTTCCAATTTTGAAATTTCTTTTTCCAGTTTAGTATTTACTTTTTTGACTTCCGGGACTACTTTAGGTTGTTTGAAAGATTCTTCTTTTGATGGTTTGTTACTGCCGCTTGTTTTTGTCAGGTCACGGAAATTATCAATCTCTCTTTTGGACAGGTAGTATTGAATATCTCCGATATACTCTTTAATACCCCCTTCTTTAAACTCAATCGTCTTATCGGTAAGATCCTGTAAGAATTCACGATCATGGGATACCAGGATTAGTGTACCCTCAAACTCCAGTAATGCTTCTTTCAAAATATTTTTTGAGTCAATATCCAGGTGATTGGTAGGCTCATCGAGTATCAAAAGATTAATTGGTCGGAGTAACATACAGGCCATTGCCAATCTGGCGCGTTCACCTCCACTGAGTACACTTACTTTTTTTTCAGCGTCGTCTCCACTAAATAAAAATGCACCTAATACCGCACGCAACCTGGGTCTCATTTCAGGAGGTGAAATATCTTCGAGTGTCTGTAGTAATGTTTTGTTCAGTGCAAGAGTCTCTGCCTGATTTTGTGCGTAATATCCAATATTGACATTATGTCCCGGGGCAACGACTCCGGTATTAGCAGTTTCAATACCCGTTAAGATTTTTACGAATGTCGTTTTACCCTGGCCATTCTGACCTACAAAGGCAATTCGCTCGCCCCTACGCACGACCATGTCTACATGATTCAATACTTTTTTAGGCCCGTATGATTTGGAGATATCCTTGGCTGATATTGCAATTTCTCCTGACCTCGGGGCTGGAGGAAATCGAACTACCATACTATTTGCATCTGTAGGAGACCACTCCACCCTTTCGAGTTTATCCAATTGTTTGATCATGGATTGCGCCATTTTTGCTTTGGAAGCTTTGGCTCTGAATCGATCTATCGTCCTCTCCCGCTGTGCTATCAGTTTCTGCTGATTGGTATAAGCTGCTTCCAATAGAAGATCGCGTTCGACTTTCTCTACAAGATATTTTGAATAACCACAATTGTAATCATTCAACTGACCTTGTTCTATTTCTAACGTTCGCTCAGATACATTATCGAGAAATTGCCTGTCATGAGAAATGGTCAGGATAGTTGATCGCAATGAAGTCAAATAATTTTCAAGCCAGATGATTGCATCCATATCCAGGTGATTGGTAGGCTCATCCAGCATAAGGATATCAGGCCTGCACAATAACATTTTAGCTAATTCCACACGCATCTTCCATCCTCCGCTAAACTCTGCCAATGGTTTATTTAAATCCTGTGATTTAAACCCCAATCCCGTCAAAACCCTTTCTGCTTCGGCTTGTGCAGTATCTCCCCCTAATGTATGTCTTAAATGATAAAGGTCTTCCAGCTCATGAAGTACATCACCCATGGTTTGTTCATCCAGGTGGTCATGCAACCGAAGCTCCAGTTTTGATAGTTTAGTTTCAATAGCATTCAATTCGTCAAATGCTTTCATGGATTCATGTAAAACGGAAGTTTGTTCGTCAAAATCGATTTCCTGACTCAGGTAGGCTACCTTCGTTTCTTTAGGCATATCGATTTCACCATGATCTGCACTTTGAAGTTTGGCTATGATCTTAAGCAACGTTGATTTACCAGCGCCGTTTCGTCCCACGATGGCCACTTTTTCACCATCCGATACCGTCCCATTGATTTCGTCCAGGAGAATTCGGTCGCCGTATTTTAGATATAAATTTTTTAATTGGAGCATTCTTTAAAGTATATTTTTATATGAATACAAGTTTCAAACTTGCAGATCGATTTAATTCCAGATGATTTGATCAGGCATATCAGATATTACTGAAAATGTATTACCCTTATCATCAAGCACTCTTTTCCAAAGTTTATTCGAATTTATTTTGAACACATAATTAGGATCTCCTTCTGCCATGATCCATGATCCGATGTGCAATTCTTCAATCAATTGCCCTTTTGTCCATCCCGAATAGCCAATGAAAAATCGAATGTTTTGCGGACCTACCAGTTGTTGATTGATTAGAAACTTTAGTTTTTCAAAATTCCCACCCCAGTATACTCCGCGGATAACGGGTACACTTTCCTCCAGAAGATCTCCTACATTGTGAATATAGTGAAGCGTATCTGTACCTACCGGACCTCCGTAATATAAATGAGCATCAATCTCCGGAAAGTCCTGTACCATATCATTTATTTTTGCATTCAATGGTTTATTCAATATAAAACCAACAGATCCGTTTTTTTGATTGTGTTCACACAAAAAAACTACCGATCTTTTGAAATGCGGATCTTGCATGAATGGTTCAGCAAGTATTAGTTTACCACTTTTTATTTTAGGTGATTTGATAGCCATCCTGGTATTAAATATTACTGACCGGCATTTTACGGTCTATTTTTTTAATCAAACCTGAAAGTACTTTTCCATTTCCTCCTACTTCTACAAATTCGGTCATTCCATCTTTTATCATATGTTGAATGGTTTGACTCCATCTCACAGGTCCGGTAAGTTGTTTTAATAAATTTGCTTTTATTTCATCCGGATCAGTATGAGGCAAGGCATCAATGTTTTGATAAACCGGGCATAATGGCTCATCAATAAGCGTCGTAGAAATTCCTTTTTCCAATTCTTTTTCAGCCAACGCCATCAAAGGAGAATGAAAGGCACCGCCTACAGGCAGTTTTACGGCATTCCTGCATCCTAATTCTTTCAACACCGTTATAGCCTGATCAATAGCCTGGTGTTCACCACTAATAACTAATTGCCCAGGGCTGTTATAATTAGCGGGTACTACAATACCTTCAATTTCCTTACAAACATTTTCAATAACGGCATCCTCCATTCCTATAATAGCCGCCATAGTGCCTGGATTTGCATCGCACGCATGTTGCATTGCCTGGGCACGTATAGAAACCAACTTCAATCCATCTTCAAATCTCATAGCCTTACTTGCTACTAAGGAAGAAAATTCTCCTAATGAATGACCAGCAACAGCCCTGGGATGAAAATCGTTTGCTATAAATGAGGAGATGACAGAGTGCAAAAATATTGCAGGCTGAGTGATACTTGTTTGCCTCAGGTCTTCATCACTGCCATTCAGCATCACTTCTAAAATATCAAATCCCAGGATCTCTTCAGCTATTGCAAAATATCTTTTAGTTTCAGTATGATCCGCAAATGTCTTTGCCATACCTGCAAACTGAGCACCTTGACCGGGAAATACATATGCTTTCATTACTTCGAAAGTTTTACGCTGATCAAATTGAGAAACTCTGTGCGGGTTTCTGCTTTTCTAAACTCACCAACAAAAGCAGAAGTAGTAGTCACGGAATTTTGTTTTTGTACTCCCCGCATCATCATACAAAGGTGCATTGCCTCGATGACTACAGCTACACCATGAGGGTCAAGGGCATCATTAATACAGTGTAAAATTTCATCCGTAAGTCTTTCCTGTACCTGTAATCTTCGTGCGAATACATCCACCACACGGGGGATCTTACTAAGGCCAACAATTCTCCCATTGGGAATATATGCCACATGGGCTTTCCCGATAAATGGAAGCATATGATGTTCACACATCGAATAGATTTCAATGTCTTTTACAATGACCATTTCGGAATACTTTTCCTCAAACATAGCAGACTTCAATAATGCAGGACCGTCTTCCTGGTATCCTTTGGTAAGATATTGTAAAGCTTTTGCTATGCGTTCCGGTGTTTTGAGAAGTCCGTCTCTCTCAGGATCCTCACCAAGTTGTTTGATAACTTCATGATAATGACCCATAAGGATTTGAGTTACATCCTTATCGTACGTTTCGACTCTATGGTAGGCCATTTGTTAATATAAAAATTGAAGGCGCAAAGGTACATACTTCTCTTCAGCCGAAGAGCGGCTTTTGGTCTGTTCAAAATTATTCTTAGTCTATTTAATAGTTCGGGTCACCACGACTACATAGTATCTTTAAGGGTATATATGCGTATTGGATCATTTGAGTTTTCAATTCCAAAAATTTCTGCTTCCCGGTTATGGCTTCACGGAACGATCTGGATCGTTCTGCTGGTCTTATTGATCATACTGGACAATAACCCTTATTCGATTGGTTTATCATTTCTGATCAATGGGAGCAGGCTGCTTTTATATAGTTCCTTGATTTATATTAATCTCAACTATCTGATTCCCAGATATTTAAATGCCAATAAACTTGCTTTTTATTTTATAGGGTTATTATTATTGGCTCTGATCGCAAACCCCTTAAGTACCGTAGTACAGTATGTTTTATTGACACAATATCCTCAGCTTCAGAATCATATCCAGGCTCAGCAAGGGCCACTATTTCTGGTCTCTATGATATTTCTGATTTTTTCTACCAGTGGTAAGATTATTGTAGACTGGTTTAAGCAGCAGCAGACAATGAAGGATCTGGAGACTCAAAACATGCAATCTGAGCTCAAATTTCTCAAAACTCAAATCAATCCTCATTTCTTATTTAATACTTTAAACAGCCTCTATGCCTTGACCATCAAAAAATCAGATGCTGCGCCTGAGATAGTAGTTAAACTTTCAGAAATGATGAGGTATATGCTGTATGAATGCAATGAACGAAGAGTGCCTTTGGAAAAAGAAGTAAACTATATCCAGAACTACCTGGATCTGGAAGGATTAAGGCAGAGTAACCTTGTAGACATTGATTTCAAAATAAAAGGTGAAATCACGAATCAAAAAATAGCTCCTTTGGTCTTTATCCCATTTCTGGAAAATAGTTTTAAACATGGAGTCAATCACCAACTTTCAGATGCCTATGTGTATGCTACTCTTGAAGTAAAAGGAAATAAACTTGATTTCACCATTGAAAACAGTAAATCGACCGGTTTGCCAGCCATATTACCGAAGCCACAGGGAGGGATTGGGCTTATTAATGTCCGACGGAGACTTGATTTGATCTATCCTGATAGTCATTCAATCGATATTGATGATACACCTCAGGCTTATAGTGTACATTTATCTCTTAATCTGGATTCTTAAACCTTACTCAATGAAAACAATTATCGTTGATGATGAGCCACTGGCTCTCGAAGTTCTGGAGGAATTTATTTCTAAAGTTCCTGAACTTAAACTAATCAAGAAATGTCAGAATGCCATTGAAGCTGGTGAAGCCCTTAGAAAAAATGATATCGACCTTGTTTTCCTGGATATCCAGATGCCTCAATTGACCGGGATAGAATTTGTAAAATCTTTAACCCATCCCCCTAAAATCATATTCACGACTGCTTATAGTCAATACGCGTTGGAAGGTTTTGAATTGAATGCTGTTGATTATTTATTGAAACCAATTTCCTTTGACCGGTTTCTTAAAGCGGTCAATAAAGCTATGGTCAATACAGGGCATAATAGCGTAGCAGAATCAGAAGAAATCGAAAGCGGACCAGATTTTATCTTCGTGAAAGCTGATAAAAAACTTATTCGTCTTAAATATAATGAGATTCAATATGTAGAAGGTCTCAAAGACTATGTCATAATAAAGACAGATACCGGGCGTATTATCACTCTACAAACTATGAAAAGCCTGGAAGAAAAACTACCTACCCCTATGTTTATGCGGATTCACCGGTCTTATATCGTCAATCTTGAAAAGATAAGTGCAGTGGTAGGTAATATGGTGGAAGTTATTGAAAAAGGACAACCCAAATTATTACCCATTGGTAAGAATTACAGAGACGAGCTAGAAAAAGTGGTAGAGAAAAACAGATTATAAGAGAATTGAAATTTTCCTTTTATTGATCGTTTCTATAACCCTAATGATGATTGACTATTTAAAAAGTCATTTATGTTCTGATTACCTTTGTTGGGATAGGATACAATAAATTCTTTTCTTACTACGATCAATTAAATGGTCATCGTTTTTCGATTTAGGCATGTTGTGGAATCCGTACCTCAAGCTCAGTTATGTAAAATTCGGTAGCTAGCTCTTCATTATTAAAAATGCCTTCATCTATATAATGACTGATCCCTTTTGCATGTGGTCTCTCTTCCATATTTTCAATATGAAACTGAAGCGCCTCTTTCAAATTGGCAGTCGTCTCTTCCACAGTCATTCCGGTAGCAATACACCCTAAAACATCTGGGCTGAAAGCTGAATAATTATTCTCAGCTCTTTCAATGACAACTAAATACTTTTTCATTTTAATTAATTAAATTTAAAAGTAAAATATGGATTAGGCAAGACCAGCTTGCTTTAAAATACTTTTCTTAGTTCCGATTGCCAGATCATTGCTCAACTTTCCAGCAATAGTAACTGTCCCCTTTTTAATTGGATGATTATATTGACGATGACTTCCTTTTTGCCTCACTTGAAACCATCCATCTTCCTCAATTATTTTAACAATCTCGATTACTTTCATAAATTAAGGTTGAGGATTTTCCGGCAAATAAAAAAAAAGCGGAAGGTTAGGGATTCGAACCCTAGGTACACTTTTGATGTACACACACTTTCCAGGCGTGCCGGTTAAACCACTCTCGCAACCTTCCGTTCAAAAATCATTTGGAGCCGCAAATGTCGTCAAAATAAGCCTGGTTTCAAAATCTGATTTAGCTTTATGTTAGGTTTGTATTCAAGGTTTATTAATGCTAAAAAGTGATATCGTCCTCTTACTTAAATAATTTAATTGCATTTTCAGTGGTAATCTTTCCAATTTCCTCCAGCGATATTCCAAGGGATTCGCTGAGTTTTTTAGCAATATGAATGATAAAAGAAGATTCATTTCTTTTACCCCGGTACGGAGCAGGAGCCAAATAAGGTGAATCTGTTTCAAGTACCAGTTTATGTTGTGGGATTTTACTGACGATTTCAGCCAGTCCTCCATTTTTATAAGTTATTACACCCCCAATTCCATAATAGTATTCTCCTAAGGCATCAATCCGTTGTATTTCCTCCAGGGTTCCACTAAAACAATGAAAAATGCCTTTTATCGGTCTTGGGTTCATTTCCTCCAAAATATTTAATACATCTTGTGTGGCCTCCCGGCTGTGTATGATGATCGGAAGGTTTTTTTCTATAGCCCATTGACATTGAATTTTAAACGCATCTACCTGAATGTCTTTGGTTGTTTTATCCCAATACAAATCGATACCCATCTCTCCTATCGCATAATAGATAGAGGAATCCAATTCCGATTTAATATCCTGCAGTACTGCTATGTAATCTTCTTTCACGCTGCATGGATGCAATCCCATCATTGGATAAAGCAATGGAGAAATGGATAAGGTTTCTTTTAAGATTTTAATAGAATTAAGATCAATATTAGGAAGGTAAATACGTTCAACACCACCCTTAATAGCACGATCAATCATGCCTTGTCTATCGGTATCAAATTCTTTGGCATACAAATGGGCGTGTGTATCTATCAGCATCTTGTAATATATTTGAATTTATTAAAATGGCCAAACAACAAAAATATTATGTAGTCTGGGAAGGTCTTGTTCCCGGAATCTATGATGATTGGAAAAAATGTGAAGCGCAGGTAAAAAATTATCAGGGAGCCCGGTATAAATCCTTTGAAACCCTCGACGAGGCTACGACCGCTTATACAAAAGGTCCTTACTCAGGTCAATTTAAAAAGTCCGTGATAAAAAAGAAAAATTTTAGTAACATAGTTAAAGACAGTATCGCAGTAGATGCAGCCTGTGAAGGCAATCCCGGTCCTCTGGAATATCAGGGTATCAATCCTCATAACGGTGAAAAATTATTTCATATGGGTCCCTATTCAGATGGCACCGTCAATCTTGGTGAATTCCTCGCTATCGTGCATGCTCTTGCAATGCTCAAGAAATTAGATAATAATCATACAGCGATTTATTCTGATTCCATCACAGGAATAAGCTGGGTAAGAAACAAAAAAATCAAAACTACTCTCGAGCGAACCTCAAGAAATAAACCAATATTTGATCTTGTAGATCGCGCGCTGCATTGGCTGAATACGAATATTTACAAAAATCCAATTTTAAAGTGGGAGACGGAACACTGGGGAGAAAACCCGGCTGATTTTGGCAGAAAATAAAAAGGAGATCTTTTGGATCTCCTTTTTTATCATTACAGTGAGTTAATCTATTCAGCTATGGCTGGTTCCAATGAGAGAATTCCATCTGTCGCTGTGACGATCAGTCGTTCGAATTCACGCATTCCCGTACCTGCCGGTATTCTCTTACCTACAATTACATTCTCTTTCAATCCATTGAGGATATCCTTAGAAGCAGCAATAGCAGCTTGTGACAATACTTTAGTAGTTTCCTGGAAGGATGCAGCAGATATCCAGCTTTCAGTACCCAGAGAGCTCTTAGTGATACCTAATAACAATGGACTCGATGTTGCAGACAATGCATCTCTGTACTCTACCAGTTTCTTATCATTTCGTTTCAATGAACTGTTCTCTTCTCGAATTTGCCGAAGTGAAACTAAAGCACCTGGTTTTAGTTTCGTAGAATCACCGGATTCAACAACAAATTTTTTGTCATAGATCCAGTCATTATGTTCATTAAATTCATGTTTATCTACAGCTTCACTTTCGAGGAAGTGTGTATCACCAGGATCTTCTATCTGAACACGTCTCATCATCTGTCTTACGATGACTTCAATATGTTTATCATTAATGTTGATACCCTGTGAACGGTAAACTTCCTGAACTCCATTGACTAAATGCGATTGTACCGCATAAGGTCCTTTGATATGTAGAATATCCCTTGCTGCAATAGTACCATCTGTGACGGGTGTTCCTGATCGCACGAAGTCACCTTCCTGTACCAGTAAATGTTTTGATAACCCAATGAGATACTTGCTTTTTTGGCCTGTTTTCTCATCTTCGATCATCACCTCTCTGTTACCCCTCTTAATTTTTCCGAAGGTAACGATACCGTCAATTTCGGCAACCGTAGCTGGGTTGGATGGATTCCTCGCTTCAAATAATTCTGTTACTCTCGGAAGACCTCCGGTGATATCCTGAATTTTACCCAGTTTCCTCGGGATCTTTACAATTTTCTGTCCGGCAAATACTGAATCTCCATCACTGATAGAAATGTAAGCACCTACAGGTAACGTGTATTGTTTTAAATCATCACCGTTTTTATCAACAATTTTAATAACCGGTATTTTCTTTCTGTTTTTAGCATCAATGATAACTTTTTCAGAGTAACCAGTCTGATCATCGCGTTCCATTCTGAACGTAATACCTTCCTCGATTTCGTGGAATTGAGCTATACCTGAAAACTCTGATACGATTACAGCATTAAATGGATCCCAATCACAAATCAATTCTCCTTTCTTCACCATCTGTCCATCTTTCACTCTCAGCGTAGCGCCGTAAGGAACGTGGCTATTGTTGAATTGTTTTTTGGTCTTAGGATCTACTATACGGATTTCACCTGATCTTGATAAGATAATATTTAATCTCTGATCATCTTCTTTTACAGAAGTAAAGTTGACATTGTCAAATTCGATCATACCATCAAACTTAGCTACCAATTCAGACTCCGTCTTTGAGATAGATGCAATACCACCCACGTGGAATGTACGAAGTGTCAACTGTGTACCAGGCTCACCGATAGACTGTGCAGCGATAGTTCCAACAGCATCTCCCTTCTCTGCGATACGTCCGGTTGCAAGGTTTTTACCATAACATTTGGTACAAACACCTCTTCGGGCTTCGCAGGTTAATACGGACCGGATCGTCACAGTTTCAATACCGGACTCTTCAATCTTCATTGCAATCTTATCATCAAAATACTGAGCCGCATCTATGATCAACTCATCCGTTACGGGATGGAATATCGCATGTAAATTATATCGGCCGGTGATTCGAGCAGAAAGAGGTTCGATAATTTTTTCGTTGTCTTTCAACGCCGAAGTTTCAATACCTCTTAATGTTCCACAGTCAACTACATTGATAACTACATCCTGAGAAACATCCACCAGACGACGAGTAAGATACCCTGCATCTGCAGTTTTTAAAGCTGTATCTGCAAGACCTTTACGCGCACCGTGCGTAGAGATAAAGTATTCCAACACGCTCAATCCATCCAGGAAGTTTGATAGAATGGGGTTTTCAATGATCGCTCCACCTGAATCTCCAGATTTTCTTGGCTTTGCCATTAATCCTCTGAGTCCGCAAAGCTGTTTGATCTGTTGTTTGGATCCACGAGCTCCCGAATGAAGCATCATGTATACTGAATTAAAACCTTGTTTGTGATTGGACAATTCCTTCATCAAACTATCTGTAATCCTGTTATCAGCAAACGTCCATCTGTCGATGATCTGATTATATCGCTCATTGTTGGTGATCAACCCGGTATTGTAATTTTCCCAGATTTCATCAACTTCAATCTGAGCCTGATTCAACGTTGCATCTTTAATAGAAGGTATTACAAGGTCTCCAAGATTGAAGGATAATCCTCCTTTGAAAGCCCAATAAAATCCCATGTCTTTAATAAAATCAAGGAAGTCAGCGGTCTGTGCAAAATCCGTTCGCGTAATGATATCGCTGATGATTTTTTTCAAACTCTTTTTAGTCAACAGCTCATTGATATATGGTACTTTTTCAGGAACAGCTTTATTGAACAAGACACGACCAACGGTAGTATCTGTCAATCGCTGAACCATTTGTCCGTTTTCTTCAACACGCGCCCTTACTTTGATCGCTGCGTGAAGATCCAGAATACCTTCATTAAATGCTATAATTACTTCTTCGAAAGAATAAAATTTAGACCCTTCTCCACGAACTTTTTCTTTATCCGTAGATTTCTTTTCTTTTGTAAGATAATAAAGGCCCAATACCATATCCTGAGATGGAAGTGTAATTGGAGATCCATCCTGAGGATTAAGTAAGTTGTGAGAAGACAACATTAAAAGTTGAGCTTCCAATATAGAAGTTTGACTCAGTGGTATATGGACTGCCATCTGGTCACCATCAAAGTCAGCGTTGAATGCACCGCATACTAATGGATGCAATTGAATGGCTTTTCCTTCGACCAATCTGGGCTGGAAAGCCTGGATTGAAAGTCTGTGAAGCGTCGGAGCCCGGTTAAGTAATACTGGATGACCTTTCAGAATATTTTCCAAAATTTCCCAGATTACAGGGTCTTTTCGGTCTACTAATTTCTTAGCAGATTTTACTGTCTTTACAATACCCCGTTCAATAAGTTTTCTGATGATAAACGGTTTGAAAAGCTCTGCGGCCATGCTTTTAGGCAACCCACATTCATGCAATCTGAGTGTAGGGCCAACCACGATGACAGACCGGCCTGAATAATCCACCCGTTTACCAAGAAGGTTTTGACGGAATCGACCTTGTTTACCTTTGAGGATATCACTCAATGATTTAAGAGCACGTCCACCTTCAGCTTTTACAGCATTGGATTTACGGCTATTATCAAATAAGCTATCGACTGCTTCCTGCAGCATTCTTTTTTCATTTCGAAGAATTACTTCAGGAGCTTTGATCTCCAATAATCTTTTTAAACGATTATTACGAATGATTACTCTTCGGTATAAATCATTTAAATCGGAACTTGCAAACCGGCCACCATCCAATGGAACTAAGGGTCTTAATTCTGGCGGAATAACTGGCAAATATTGAATGAC
The DNA here is from genome assembly GCA_040007895.1 of Saprospiraceae bacterium. GTDB lineage: Bacteria > Bacteroidota > Bacteroidia > Chitinophagales > Saprospiraceae > JADJLQ01. The sequence continues at coordinate 19,098 of JBDTUE010000027.1, forward strand.
GGTCCATTCAGGTTTATTGACCTGATTTTTTTGTCCATCCCTGAAAGCTTCAACCACACGAAGTCTCTTCAACGCTTCTGATTTCCGTTGTTGAGAGCTTTCTGTAGATGATTTGTGACGAAGATCAAAAGATACATCATCAAGATTTACTCTTTCGAGAAGATCTTTTACTGCAAGGGCGCCCATTTTAGCAACGAACTTGTCAGGATGCGTATCGTCTAAAAATTGATTTTCCTTTGGAAGTGCTTCGAGGATGTCAAGATATTCTTCTTCCAGTAATAAATCCAGTTGACTTATTCCATCTTTCTCTTTGATACCGGGTTGAATGACTACATATCTTTCATAATAGATAATCGATTCCAGTTTCTTTGATGAAAGTCCAAGGAGATAACCTATTTTATTAGGTAAAGATTTAAAAAACCAAATGTGCACCACGGGTACTACCAACTTGATATGACCCATTCTTTCACGGCGAACTTTTTTCTCTGTGACTTCTACACCACATCGATCGCACACAATTCCTTTATATCGAATACGTTTGTATTTACCGCAATAACATTCATAATCTTTAACCGGACCGAAGATTCGTTCACAAAACAAACCATCGCGTTCAGGTTTATATGATCGGTAGTTGATCGTCTCTGGTTTTAAAACCTCTCCGTACGATCTTTCGAGAATATCATCCGGAGAAGAAAGACTGATCGTAATACTATCAAAGTATTTCGGATGCTTAGTACTTTTCTTTTTAAATGGCATATACCAATTTTTTTAAATAAATGAACTAATAACCTCGTTATTCAAACTTAATTTCCAAAGCCAATCCCTGCAATTCATTGATCAATACATTGAATGATTCAGGAATATTTGGTTCAGGAAGATTTTCTCCTTTTACAATAGCTTCGTATGCTTTCGCTCGTCCGATGATATCATCAGATTTGACAGTAAGTAATTCCTGAAGAATATGAGAAGCACCGTAAGCCTCTAGTGCCCACACTTCCATTTCTCCAAATCGCTGACCTCCAAACTGTGCTTTACCACCGAGCGGTTGTTGAGTAATAAGACTGTATGGACCGATAGAACGGGCATGCATTTTATCATCCACCATGTGGGAAAGTTTGAGCATATAAATAACTCCAACCGTCGCTTGTTGGTGGAATCGATCTCCTGTCTCTCCATCGTGCAGATAAGCCTGACCATACTGAGGAAGGTTCGCTTTCTCAATGTATGATTCAATCTCACCTAAACTTGCTCCGTCAAAAATTGGAGTTGCAAATTTCACTCCCATCTTTTCGCCGGCCCATCCAAGAACTGTTTCAAATATTTGACCCAGGTTCATACGTGAAGGTACACCTAGCGGATTCAATACGATATCGACTGCTGATCCATCTTCAAGGAACGGCATATCTTCCATTCTCACGATACGGGAGACAATACCTTTATTTCCGTGGCGACCTGCCATCTTATCACCTACTTTAAGTTTTCGTCTCTTGGCGATATATACTTTAGCAAGTTTTTGTACACCTGCGGGTAATTCATCACCGATACTTACGTTGAATTTTTCTCGTTTATGTCTACCTACTTCTTCATTATACTTAATAGAGAAGTTGTGCAATAACCGGGTGATCAACTGATTGGTCTTTTTATCAGCAGTCCAGTTGGTATAATCCACGGAAGCATATTCAATTTTCTTCAACACGTTTGGAGAAAACTTGGTGCCTTTAGCAATCAATTGCTCGCCGTAGATGGTTTTTACACCTTCTGTCGCTTCACCTTTGAGCAATCGCATCAGTTTATCAATCAAAATTGTTTTGAGTTGATTGACTGCTACTTCATGCTTTTGATCCAATTTATCAAGAACATCTTTTTCCTGAGTTTTCTGAACCTTATCTTTTTTGGCTTTTGCAAATAATTGTTTGCTGATGACCACACCTTCAATAGATGGTGGTGCTTTTAACGAAGCATCTTTCACATCACCGGCTTTATCACCAAATATGGCTCTTAGAAGTTTTTCTTCAGGAGTTGGATCTGATTCACCCTTAGGAGTGATTTTTCCAATTAGAATATCTCCTTCGTTGACCCAGGCTCCGATACGGATAATACCGTTCTCATCCAGGTCTTTGGTAGCTTCTTCACTTACATTGGGAATATCATTCGTTAACTCCTCATCACCAAGTTTAGTTTCCCTTACGTCGAGATCAAAACTTTCAATATGAATAGAAGAGAATACATCTTGTTGCACTACTCGTTCTGAAATTACGATCGCATCTTCAAAATTGTAACCTTTCCAAGGCATGAATGCCACTTTAAGGTTTTGGCCTAATGCCAACTCTCCTTTATCCGTAGCATAACCATCGCAAAGTATAGTTCCTGCATGTACTCGATCTCCTTTCTTGACGATAGGTTTTAGATTGATACAAGTAGCCTGGTTGGTACGTTGGAATTTAGTTAACTGATACGTCTTCAAATTATCTTCAAAAGAAACCAATTGATCTTCTTCAGACCGATCATATCGAATGATAATTTGATTAGCATCTACGTATTCTACTACACCATCACCTTCTGCATTAATCAACATCCTGCTGTCCATAGCGACTTTACCTTCCAGTCCCGTACCTACAATAGGAGAAGATGGATGGATTAAAGGAACAGCTTGTCGTTGCATGTTAGATCCCATCAATGCCCTGTTGGCATCATCATTTTCGAGGAATGGAATCAATGAAGCAGATACACCGACGATTTGGTTAGGTGCAATGTCTATGTATTCAATTTCATCCGGAGTCAACACTGGGAAATCACCATGTTGTCTGCATTTGACCCTGTCTCCGACGAATGCACCTTTTTCGTCAAGTACTGAATTAGCCTGAGCAATTTTTTTATTGTCTTCTAATTCAGCGGAAAGGAATTCTGCATTCGTCTTCGTATCGACTAGTCCATGTTTTACTCTTCGGTATGGAGTCTCGAGGAATCCCATTTTATTGATCTTGGCATGTACACAAAGTGTAGAGATCAATCCGATGTTTGGTCCTTCCGGTGTTTCAATCGTACATAATCTGCCATAATGCGAATAATGTACATCCCGTACTTCAAATCCTGCACGCTCTCTCGAAAGACCACCTGGTCCTAATGCTGAAATTCTTCGTTTATGAGTAATTTCAGAAAGCGGGTTAGTTTGATCCAGGAATTGTGACAACTGACTTGTCCCAAAGAAAGAAGAAACAACAGAAGATAATGTCCTTGCATTGATCAAATCAATAGGTGTGAATACTTCATTGTCCCTTACATTCATCCTCTCTCGAATGGTACGTGCCATCCTGGCAAGACCTACACCAAACTGGGCATACAATTGTTCACCCACAGTACGAACTCTTCGGTTACTTAAATGATCAATATCATCTAACTCTGCTTTTTGGTTTATGAGCAGAACCAGGTATTTCACGATATTGATGATATCCTGATTCGTGAGAATCATGATATTCAAATCGATATCCTGATCTAATTTTTTATTGATTTTATATCGGCCTACTTCTCCGAGATTATATCGTTTGTCTGAGAAGAATAATTTATCAATAATACCACGGGCAGTCTCCTCATCTGGTGGATCAGTGCCCCGTAATTGTCTATAGATATGTTGAACCGCTTCAAGCTCTGAACTTGAAGGATCTTTTTGCAATGTATTATATATGATGGTATAATCATCTTCTACTTCTTCTTTCTGTAGAATGATGGTTTCAGCTTCTGCTTCTAATACCAATTGAATATTATCTTCATCCAGGATGACATCACGTTCAAGGATAATTTCATTTCTTTCGATGGTTACTACCTCACCGGTATCTTCATCAACGAAATCTTCCGTCCACTTTTTCAATACACGAGCTGCAAGTTTTCGTCCGATATTTTCCTGTAAATTTTTCTGAGTCACTGCTATTTCTTCAGCAAGACCAAACAAGTCAAGAATATCTTTATCAGAATCGAAACCAATAGCACGTAATAAAGTGGTTACCGGGAATTTTTTCTTTCTATCGATATACGCATACATCACTGTATTGATATCAGTAGAAAATTCCATCCAGGCACCTTTAAACGGAATTACCCGCGCAGAATAAATCTTAGTACCATTCGGGTGGAATGTCTGATTGAAAAACACGCCGGGGGAACGATGCAATTGACTTACAATGACACGTTCAGCTCCATTGATTACGAACGTTCCTTTCGGAGTCATGTACGGAATATTTCCAAGGAAAACATCCTGCACAATCGTTTCGAAATCTACATGTTCTTCATCATTACATGAAAGTCTGAGTTTAGCTTTCAATGGAACACTGTACGTCAATCCTCGCTGCATACACTCTTCAATAGAGTATCTCGGAGGATCCACAAAATAATCAAGAAATTCAAGTAGGAAAATATTCCGGGCATCGGTGATGGGGAAATTTTCCTGAAACACCTTATAAAGACCTTCGTTTCCGCGGTTTTCAGGTGTTGTTTCCAGTTGAAAAAATTCCTGGAAGGATTTGAGTTGTATTTCGAGAAGATCAGGGGACTCTGTACCGTGTTTGATTTTCCCAAAATTTACCCGCTTAGATTCTATTTTTCTGATTGCCATAAGCCTCTATGCGAATTTAAAATGTCAATTAAATAATAAAAAGGTGTAAGTCTGTATGTCATTTAGATAAAACCAGTAAAGGCTTAGCCAAATACAAAGTATTTAGCTAAGCCGTCTGATTGTAATATATTTAGGAGTGCTGTAAATCAGGTTTAATTGATTTTATTTCACTACCACTTCAGCACCTGCTGCCTCTAAGGCCGCTTTCAATGCCTGAGCTTCATCTTTAGTTGCTTTTTCTTTTAAAGTAGCTGGTGCACCATCTACTAAATCTTTAGCTTCTTTCAAGCCAAGATTCAATAATGTTTTTACTTCCTTTACTACTTTTAGTTTTTCAGCACCGCTGGATTTTAAGATTACATCGAACTCTGTTTGTTCAACTACAGCAGCACCTGCTCCGCCACCTGCTGGTGCGGCAACTGCGACAGCTGCAGCAGCTGGTTCGATTCCATGTTCTGCTTTTAATATACCAGCCAACTCATTAACTTCTTTCACAGTTAAACTTACGAGTTGATCTGCTATTGCTTTTAAATCTGCCATGATCTTTTTTTTTGAATTTGTTTTTTAGATAAATTTTAATAAATTTTATAATGCGTACTTGGAAGCCTTAATTAATTTGCTCTGTCCTCAAGAGCTTTTATCAAACCAGCCAGCTTATGACCACCGGATTGTAATGCACCGATGACATTCTTAGCCGGAGATTGAAGTAATGAAATGATCTCACCCAACAGTTCGTTTTTAGATTTGATGGCAACTAAAATATCCAGTTGATCATCACCTTTAAACACGGCGCTATCGATATATGCCGCTTTGAGTTTCGGTCTTTCCATCGGACCTGTTCTGAATTCTTTTAATACTTTAGCAGGAGCATTTCCAGCATCTGCAAATAGGATAGCTGTAGGCCCATGAAGAGCGCCGAACAACTCAGCATATCCCCTGGATGCAGGTAATGCCTCCATAGCCTTTCTTGCCAATGTATTTTTCACCACTTTTACCTCAATACCTTTCGAAAAACATAGTCTTCTGAAGGCATTGATTTGTGCCACTGTCATAGACGAAGCATCCGCTAAATAAAAATAGGTGCTGCCGTCGATTTTATCTTTAAGCGAATCAATAGTCGCTCCTTTCTCTGCTTTATTCATTTTTAACTTGAGAATTTCTTAGTTTAATAAAATTATGAATGCATGCTCTTTGTGTCAATCCATATACCCGGGCTCATCGTACTGGCAATAGATACCGTTTTGATATAAATACCTTTTGCAGAAGATGGCTTTAACCGAATAATGGTATTCAGCAATTCATTTGCATTTTCAGCTAATTTTTCAGCAGTGAAAGAAACTCTTCCTACTGTACTGTGAATGATAGCTTGTTTATCTACTCTGAATGCAATCTTTCCACCTTTTACTTCATTAATCGCTCCTGCTACATCCTGGGTCACTGTACCTGTCTTCGGATTGGGCATTAAACCTCTTGGACCAAGGATACGACCGATTTTACCGATTTTAGCCATGACACTAGGTGTGGCTATGATGACGTCTATATCCATCCATCCTTCTGAGATTTTTTGAATATAATCATCTAATCCCACATGATCCGCTCCTGCAGCTTTAGCTTCCGCTTCTTTGTCAGGAGTACAGAGTACCAATACTTTTTTGGTTTTACCTGTACCATTTGGCAAGGTGACCGTTCCACGGATTGCCTGATCAGATTTTCTTGGATCGATACCTAATCTTACATGTAAATCTACAGAGGCATCAAATTTTGCTGTATTTACTTCTTTTACCAGAACCATTGCATCTTTGACAGAAAAGACTTTATTCCTGTCTACTTTAGGTTCAACTTCTTTTCTCTTTTTGGTTAATTTCGCCATTTTAAGAATTTTAGAGGTACAAGCGTTGAAAGTTTCAACTCCCTCGGTTATAAAATAATATTATTCAATTTACTTTGCCGGAGCCGTACCACTTACGGTAATGCCCATACTCCTTGCGGTGCCTGCTATTTGTCTCATCGCTGCTTCGATAGTCAAAGCATTAAGGTCAGGTAATTTATCCTGAGCTATTGTTTTAATCTGATCCCAGGATACATCAGCCACTTTATTTCTATTTGGTTCTTTGGAACCGGCTTTAATTTTAGTAGCTTCCATTAACTGTATTGCAGCGGGTGCAGTTTTAATTACAAATTCAAATGATTTGTCTTTGAATACAGTAATTACAACGGGTAATATTTTACCTTGTTTATCCTGAGTCTGCGCATTAAAACGTTTGCAAAACTCCATGATATTTACACCCTTAGAACCCAAAGCAGGACCTACTGGTGGAGCAGGGTTAGCCTGTCCGCCTTTTACCTGGAGTTTAATAAAGGTTTCTATTTCTTTTGCCATAATTAGTTTTTATTTCAATTTGTTATTCAACCAAAATCTCAAGAAAAAAGGAAGCTTTGTTTTCTTCTCAATCTAAAGGTCAAAATATATTAAGATGTTTTTTCTACCTGCATAAAGTTCAACTCTACTTCAGTACCTCTGCCAAATATTTTTACTATAACTTTCAATTTCTTTTTCTCTTCATTCACTTCTTTGATGTCGCCAATAAAATCATTAAACGGTCCATCTATGATTTTTACGGTTTCACCATTAATAAATGGCTCAATCATGGATTCCCCTGCTGCCAGGGATTCGTCTACTTTACCGAGGAGCCGATTAGCTTCACCGGCACTCATTGGTATCGGAGTTTCTTTACCCAGGAAGTGAATTACATTTGGAATATTAGCAATTACCTGTACCACTTCTGGTACCAATTTCCCGGCATCAGATTCTAACAAAATATAACCCGGAAGTATATTTCTCTCCAGTACGACTTTTTTACCATTTCTGATTTTATACACTTTTTCAGATGGTACGATCACCTGGGAGATAAATCCACTCCAACCTTGCCTTTGGATTTCAAGTTCAATACGCTCTTTGATTTTGCGTTCTTTTCCGCTAATCACGCGCAATGAATATAATTTTTTTTCAAGGTCAGCCATAGTGTATTATACGCCGTATACTAAATTAAGAATTGAATTAGAAGCCACATCCATAATGAAAATAATAAGGGTAAAGATCACAGTAGCAATTAAAACCACTCTGGCACTGTCTACCAGGTTGGGCCAAGATGGCCATGTCACCTTATTCATCAATTCGTCGTAAGACTCCTTCAGATATAAACCTATTTTATCCATAATCTTCTTTGCTTGCACGGGCAGCAGGAATCGAACCTACGGCCTACAGTTTTGGAGACTGTCGCTCTACCAATTGAGCTATGCCCGTTTAACATTTTAATTTTAATATGCACTTTCAATTTAGTCGATTCAGAAAGTCCTTCGCTCCCTGACTGCCGTGAGGCAGGTACCAATTGAACTATGCCTTTTTTTGGCTTTTTTTATGACAAAGAAGCACCTCCCGGTTAAGAGAGATGCTTCTAAGCTATTTCATTATATCAATTAAATAACTCTGCTTTGGTGGTATTGTATACCAGATCTAGTCCAGGATTTCTGTTACCTGGCCTGCACCTACGGTCCGTCCACCTTCGCGGATAGCGAATCGTAAGTTCTTTTCCATTGCTATTGAGTTTAATAAACTTGCTTCGATCGTTACGTTGTCACCGGGCATTACCATTTCTACACCTTCTGGTAATTTCACATCTCCGGTTACATCAGTAGTTCTGAAATAAAACTGAGGACGATAACCATTGAAGAAAGGAGTATGACGTCCACCTTCTTCTTTACTTAAAACATAAATCTCAGCTTTGAATTTTTTATGTGGTTTTACTGAACCAGGTGCACAAATAACCATACCTCTTCGGATCTGATCTTTTTCAACACCACGCAATAAAATACCAGCGTTATCACCAGCTTCACCACGATCTAATAATTTGCGGAACATTTCTACTCCCGTACAGGTTGAAGTAAGTGGTTTTTCACCATCTTTCATCATACCGACGATTTCAACGGTTTCACCAACTTTAACCACACCTTTCTCGATACGACCTGTAGCTACAGTACCTCTACCTGTAATAGAGAATACATCCTCTACCGGCATAAGGAACGGCTGGTCTACTAATCGGGTTGGTTCTGGAATATCTTTATCTACAGCGGCCATCAAGTCAAGGATTAATTGCTTGTATTTAGCATCGCCTTCAAGTGCTTTTAGTGCTGATCCTTTTATTACAGATGCATGAGCGCCATCAAAACCATATTGGTCCAAAAGCTCCCTTACTTCCATTTCTACCAGGTCTAACATTTCCTCATCATCAACCAGGTCAACTTTATTCATAAACACCACTATTTTAGGAACTCCTACCTGCTTGGCAAGAAGGATGTGTTCCCTGGTTTGTGGCATTGGTCCATCAGTAGCTGCTACTACCAGGATTGCTCCATCCATTTGAGCAGCACCTGTTACCATGTTTTTCACATAATCCGCGTGTCCCGGACAATCCACGTGAGCATAATGTCGATTTACCGTTTGATATTCAACGTGAGCAGTATTGATTGTAATACCGCGTTCTTTTTCTTCCGGAGCTGCATCAATAGAGTCATAAGACCTTTTTTCTGCTAATCCTGATTCAGAAAGGATGGAAGTAATCGCTGCAGTTAACGTTGTTTTACCATGATCTACGTGACCTATAGTACCAACATTTAAGTGAGGTTTAGTCCTCTGAAAAGTTTCTTTTGCCATGGTTTAGTACCGTTTTAATTAATATTTAATGATATAATGATTTTAATATTTCAAAAAAAATTGAGCCAACGAAGGGAATTGAACCCTCGACCCCTTCCTTACCAAGGAAGTGCTCT
>JBDTUE010000028.1:0-27938 GCA_040007895.1 Saprospiraceae bacterium
TTTTTTCTTTTTGCCCAACCATAATAGACTATTAAGGAGAAATTTATTTTGCTCTTCACTGCTAAATTGATTGGATAATTCTTTATTTGTATGATTTTCGTAATCAATATCATTGTGCCCCATATTTACATAGAGCATATTGTATTTTTTATTTGTCCAGGCGATCGGATAATAACCATTGTGCCAGATTTCATGAGGTTTAGGTCCCGTACCCAACGGAAATGAAGTAGAATCGATGGAAAGTAAAATTTTAATATCAGGATTGAGCCGGATATCATTTTCCCATCGATACCATTCATTAGCTGCAGATTTAAATGTCGGTGGCAGATGTTTCGTGAATGGAGATTTTTTGTCCTCTACTTTTAAAATGGCCGGTACCGGCCTCCAGGTATTACTCTTGTATTGACCGACACCCAAAAAAGTTGAATGATACCAATCCCAGTTTTGTGGAAATTTTGAATTGTTCAGAGCGAAGGCTGCAAAATGAAATCCAATCCATCCACCTCCGTGTTCCATATAGGTTTGAAATGCCTCCCGTTGACTTGGTGTTTCGGGTCGCGTATCCAGGAACAAAACTACCTGGTATTGTTTTAAAAACTCTGCATTCAGATTATCCCAGTTATTGGTCGAATCATAGGTGAAGTGATGTTTTTTGCCCATTTCTGGAAACCAGACATTTGCCTGATGTACAAAACTAATGTGAGCCAGATCATTTTGTGCTGTATAAAAAGCGATGACTTTAAACTTTAATTTTTGAGCAAAAGAGAATCCATATGAACTTAAAAGGATTAAACAAACTATACTGACAGTAGAATTTTTGAAATATTTTTTCATATCATTTTTGAAATGTAGCTTCTGTGGATTTTGTTTTTACATAGTGAATACTGCCCGGCTTCCAGTTGCGTATGATATCCAGATCTTTTCTCACGTTAACTTTTAGTGCATTCACATCTACATATCCGACTCTATTATAAAGTGCTGGTTTATTTTTAGCAGAATAGATGGTGGCATAACGATCCCAATATCCTGAAGCTTTGGAAATATATTGAAGGGATTTTAATTTATTGCTGTCCTGACCAGTTTTGTCAAATAAAGCAAGCTCATAAGCGGACCTTATTTTATAACTATAGTATTTGCCTATTAACGCAAATGCTTCAATGTCGCTGAGGGTTTGTGATAATTCGCGGTGATCTGACGAAGTATGTTTGGGTAATTTTTTTAATTGAGTAAACACGGTATTGGTCAATCGATCTAATGAATCGGCAATAGATAGTGGAGATCGCAATGAACCGACCGATGTAGGATCATGTAACCATTGGGCAATACCTGACACCTGGCTTCCTTCCATAGGTTGCCTACGGATATATTCATCTACTGTATAAAAGCCTTTATGAGTTTTGTGACTTAGGTTGGCTTCGGGAAACCATTTCAGATCAATGTCTCCCCATACAAATCTTGTAATGAAAGGAAATATCATGCTCGCAGCATCCCAGGCTTTTATTAAATCGTGGGTATACATCCCACCAAATTGATAACGAATATTTTCTTCAAATACTGAATTGGGCAGGGTAGGATCGAAACTCAATCTTCCCCAGATCATATTACTGACCCATTGTTTTTTATAAACCAGGGGAGGATGATCGAGCGTGTTTTTATTTAGATAATCTCTTCCAAGACAATATCCGTCAGAGCCCATATAATAACCGGCTACTTTTTCTAATGGTGGAAGTGCATTCATGAATTGCCGTGCGTAATCTACATTGGCCCATCTCATACTATAGATATCATCATTGCGGATAGTCAACCAGCTTTTATTTTGTTCTGAGAGTATATCAAATGCAGGTAATACGAAAGGTGGATTGGGAATGGAATACATGTGAGCAATGGCATATTTGAGACTCAGATCCAGTCTGCATTGTAGATCTTTAAAATTTTGTTTGATTTCTCCCATCGATGTCCAGTGGAAACGATGTATCAATCTAAAGTCTCTGCCCGGTGTCGTTTTCAATCCGTCATTGATCCCCAGGCCATACGTCTTCCAAAGCCAGGCTTCGTTTTTATATTCATCCGTTCTTTTATTATCCATTCCTTCACCGGCTGTAATGCCAATTCCTTTCAACAAAGGATACGTTTTAATCATTTCCCGGACAGAAGCCCTGAAATAGGCTATTGTTGTATCATTGGTCTGACTGCGGGTGATACCGTATTTCCCTTCTGCACCATATGTGAATATATTCCAGGTCATCAGATATATTCGAATACCACGATCATCAGCCATCTGCATGATTTTTTGCCAGTATTTTATTTTTTCCTGAATGGTTATTTTTTTTACTACTTCTATGGAATCAAACAAATAGGGAGGATTTAAACCTAGTCCGAGACTCGATGAATTATCATCATATTTAGCTTTGGTTCGCCAGACATCATTTAAGGCTACATCAGGAAATTCCGGCACTATCACCATAGAAGGAAAAGGATGCAGACTCCACCAGGACATTACATTCATTTTATTCCTGGCCATAGCATCAAAATATTCCTGCCAAAATGATTCTTTCCATACTTCAGGAATATTAGCCTGAAATGCATCACTTGCATCAGAATAACTCGGGGAACGCAAGTCAAGTGGAATATTGAACTTGATACCACGCTCTTCGATCAATGGTTGATGATCTTGTTGATTAAGCCATTCCGGATGTTTCAAACGAAGTGCTTCAGCGACATCCAGACCTCCATACATAGCACCGATAGAATGAGTAGACAAGACCCAGATATCCATATTTATTTTCCGAATGGAATAGGCCTGTGGTAAGGATAAGACAGGAGGAGGTAAATGATGATCATTGCAAATCTGAATCCCTTGCACTGAATCCGCGATGATATGAATATCGTATTTACCAATGGATGATTTAATTTCAGCCGCAGCGAATTTCAATAAGGCATTTTCCTTTGGATATAGCTCTATGGACTGTGTATAGGCAATAACAAAGTTTATCAATACAAAACTAATAGCGAGTATGTGCTTCATCCTTTAAGAAGTACTATTGTTTTGTTTTAAAATCCTGGTTGGAGAAAGGTGGAATGTCTGGAATTTTGATCACATTAAATTCGTGGTCCGTCACCTGGTGACACCGGTTGCAGGTATTGGTCAATAATGTAAAATTGTTTTTAAATTGTTTAAGGTCTTTGTGCTGAATAGCATTACTCATGCTATCTATGGATTGATCGATCAAATTCAGTGAGGCTACTTCAGGTCTGTCTTTACAAAATTGTTTTATATCATCCAGTGCTTCTATAATTTCATTGATTTCGAAGTCAGCGAGTTTCCAGTTTTCATGGAGACCTGCAAACCAGAGTTTAGCATGATGAATCTGAATACCACTCATGAATTCACCTAGTCCGGGTTTGTAAGATTCTGAAATTTTTAATTCTAAACTATCTATCCGGGATTGCAATATTGGGGTTTTATCGACAGCTTCTTTGCAGCTCAAGTAAGAAATGAAAAAGATAATGGAAAAACATACAACAGACTTCATAGAGTGAAGTTAGGAATTTTCAATGCAAAATTTGTTTGGTTATTTTACAAGTTACTGGCTCACTTCCGATCATGAAATATCTCTCAATTGTGCTAAGGCGATGGTGTTTTTACTCTTTTTTGTAATAGTAATTTCATAGCTGTTTACTATGATTTTTTCATTCATATTGGGAATACTGCCAAAATTAAAAAGAAGCCAACCTGCCAGGGTTTCATATTTTCCTTCTTTGAGAATAGGATGGGGTAACAATTTATTGATATCATCCAATGAAGCCGAAGCAATTACATTAAATATCCGGTCACTTATTTTTTCGACTATAAGAGATTCATTATCAAATTCATCTTGTATTTCACCAACCAATTCTTCCAGGATGTTTTCCATCGTAATAATACCAACGGTTACACCATACTCATTGACTACAACGGCCAGTTGCTGGTGTTTTAATTGAAATTCTTTTAGCAAACGTCCGATCCGTTTGGATTCTGGAACGGTCATCACCGGTCGCATGAATTCCCGGATGTTTAAGGGGTCATTTTTTCTTAGTTTTAATAAAATGTCTTTGAGATAGACAACACCTACTATCGTGTCTATCGAATCCTCATAACAGGGGATTCTTGAATAGTTTTCACCGATTAGTTTTTCAATATCCGATTCTTTATAATCATTTAAATCGATAGCGGATAACTGATTTCTGGGCATCATTGTTTGTTTTACAGTTCTCTCTGAAAAGTCAAATGCATTTTTAATAATGTCATAGTTGTCTTCTTCAATAGCACCGCTTTCCCGGCCTTGCTGCACCAGGTATTTTAATTCATCGCTGCTGTGCATTTCGGCTCCATGTACCGCATGAATGCCTATTAGTTTTAATAAAAATGCTGACACACCATTGAGTACCCATATAAATGGTTTAAAAAGAATATAAAAAAATTGCAAAGGATATGTAATAAACAAGGTTGTTCTTTCTGAGCGTTGGATGGCGATAGACTTTGGAGCAAGCTCTCCAAATACAATATGCAGAATAGTGATGATCGCAAAAGCCACTGGTAATGCGAGATCATGGGCTAATTCGGGTTCAATCTGCAATCCCATAAAATGCATCAAATTGATAATGATTTTTGAAACTACCGGTTCACCGATCCAACCCAGGCCAAGACTGGCGAGAGTGATACCTAGTTGTGTAGCGGCAAGGTATCCATCCAGATGCTCGACAATATGTTTGGCCAATTCAGCTACGTGATTACCCGCCTTAACTTTTAACTCTAATTGGGATGACCGGACTTTTACAATGGCAAATTCTGCAGCAACAAAAAACCCATTCATAAAAACTAACACGAACGTAATAATGATGTCTGCCGCCATGCCGCAAAGGTATTTAAATAAATGATGGATGAAGCATACCCAATGGCAGATCAAAAACGGGTCCTGTATACTTTATAAATGGGCTTTTAGGAGAGGATAAATCGGCATAACTGCCTTTCATCCGCAAATGGACCAACGATATATCCATCATCCAACAATTTAAAAATACCATTGGCTTCAATTTCAATTTCAAAATTGGGTGGCACTTTTACCTTGTTTTCATTTATGGATATGACTTCAATATTATAAAATTTTAGAGCTTCCATTAATTTTTCTACTGGATTCATAGGTCACATAAATAGATTTTCATAAATTAATTTCCCACCGTAGAGTAAACATAACATGGAAGACATGATAATTAAAAAATTTTGCAAGGATCTTGACTCCATCATTTTTTTTGAGAATGGGATATTGAACAAGGTTGATGCAAGCATCATTCCACCTATACATCCCAAGCCGAATATAATCAGATAAGTAAGCCCATCTACAGGTCCATTCATCTTTGATAAAGCTAGTATGACTAGTGCTCCACTACCTGCTAATCCATGCATTAATCCTACCTGGTAAGCAAGTGAATGTGGATGTTTCCCTTTTCCGTTTTCCAATGGTAGGTTCACATGCTGATGAGGAATATGGTTATGTGGATGTAAATGAATCTGTAATTCTGATTTCCTGGATAAATAAAATTTTACAATACGGTGAATGGCCAGTCCGGAAAGCATAACTCCTACCATAGCTTCAAAATAATTAAAGTAAACTACAGGTATTCCAATTTTGAAAATAATCATCAGTATACCTATAAAAATAGTTGTAGAGGTATGACCCAGCCCCCAATATATACCATCTTTCATTGCCAACTGATTATTGGAGCGACCTGAAACAATACTACTCACAGCTAGCAAGTGATCTGCTTCAAAAGCATGGGTAAAACCAGCATAGATTGTAATTAAAATGGGCAGACTAAACATTCCGTAAGTTTAAATAGTATAAAAAACAATTCTGTGATTTCCAGTATCAGCGACTACTAAACTATGACCGATAACACTAACAGCGAATGGCCAATACAATCTTTCACTTTCAACCTGCCCTACCTCAAGGTGTTCCCCTATCGCTTCAAAATGAATATTACCATATAGATCATCGGCTTCTGCATTATGATGAGTCGGTATGGTTTTAAAAGATAAAACGCGGCTATTACCCGTGTCCACAATCCAAAGTTTGTCATTATTAATAGAGGCGTCATAACACCAATTTAATGTATTGGCAGAAGGTTTAAGCCGGTACTGATTTTGACCACAGCTTTTCAAATCCGGTTGCCCTACTATTACATTTGGCTTCGATTCAAAAGCATCTTTCCATTGATTCCATATTAATATCCGATAATACTGTGTATCAGTAATCACTAATGTACCGTGTTCAGAAACTTTCACTGAATATGGCCATATCGCATGGTCTCCGTTGTAATCTTTTTCTTCAAAAGAATTCTGCCCAATTACCCTGCTTGCCTCTGAATAATTGGATTCCGGGATAGTTTCAAAAAATAAAACTCTCCTATTGCCGGTATCTGCAATCCACAACCTGATACCATCACTCCATACTCCGTACGGCCAGTATAAATTATTACGCGTGGCCATGGATCCAACTCCTTCTACATTAGGTAAATTATCCATCATGGTAGGTTGACCGATAACTGTATCAGCAGGTTGTCCAACCCTCGTGGGGAATACATGCCATACTAACACCCGATGGTTCCACGCATCTGCTACAATTAATTTATTACCATCACTCCATATACCAGATGGATATAATAAACTTGAAGCGTTCGTTTTTTCTCCAGCATTGCGTTGCGTATCCGTAGTATGTTGTTGACCTAATACGACATCGGGCACTTGATAAGATGAAGTAGGAATTTTATTCCAGATAAATATCCTGTTTTGCGCAGTATCAGCGACTATTAATTTGTCTTGCACTATATGTAATCCACGTGGAGCCAAAAATGGATTCCCCTCATCGCCATAAAAGAATAAGCTCGCCCGATGTCCCGGTAAGGTTGCAGGTCTGGTTTCTTTTATATTAATTACTTCATTCATATCCCACAGACATTAGCAAATCCTGGGTAATTGTTCACCAGCCATCATATTCACTACACGCCTTCCCCCGATAGTGCTTTTCAGAACGACTTGTTTACTGTGGTCTGTAGTGACTTCTCCGATCAGACTTGCCATTGCTCCAAACTCCCATTTTTTCAGTTTCGATAAAAAATGATCTGCAATAGAAGCATCTACTATAGCTACGAACAACCCTTCATTGGCAACATATAAGGGGTCAAGTCCTAACATCTCGCAGGCTCCATATACTTCTTCTTCTACCGGTATGTTTTTTTGAGTGATATTAATTCCGACTTTGGCATCTCTTGCGATTTCATTGAGGACTGTAGCTAGTCCCCCTCTTGTGGGATCCCTCAACAAATGTATATACGGGCCAAATTCATCCATTAATTCAAGAATTATTTTTTTCAACGATCGGGTATCACTGCAAATATTTGATTCAAAATGAAATCCCTGTCTATGACTCATGATGGTCATACCATGTCTTGCCAATGGACCACTTAAGATGATTTGATCGCCGGCTTGTACCCGATCAATGTCGATATCAGCGTTAGGATGTATTTCTCCAATGCCCGTGGTATTGATAAAAATTTTATCTCCTTTACCTTTCTCAACTACTTTCGTATCACCGGTAATAATATCCACTCCTGCCTCCGTACAAGCAGCTTTTATGGAATGCAGGATATCCAGGAATTCACTGATTTTTAAACCTTCTTCCAGAATAAAACTTAGTGATAAATACCTGGCAGAAGCACCACACATCGCCAAATCATTAATCGTACCATTAACTGCTAGATCGCCAATATTGCCTCCATCAAAAAAAACAGGAGATACTACATAACTATCGGTACTCATCGCTACTTTGCCGGTAAGATTAAATACAGCTCCGTCATGCTTTTTATCGAGCCATTCATTTCTAAATAAGCTAAATACTCCGGCATCTAGTAGTTGACTGGTCAATGTACCACCACTACCATGTCCTAAATTAATAATATCGAAATCAAGCTTGGGTACAGGACAGGAAACATTCATAAAATAAAAAATAAGAAAGTTTAGAAATAAATTTAAGCGGCAACCTCATTGGCCATATGATAGTGATAATAAGCTGCACATGCGCCTTCGCTACTAACCATAGGAGCTCCCAATGGTTTTACCGGAGTACATTTTGTTCCGAAATTTGGACATTGATGAGGTTTTATTTTTCCTCTCATTACATCCCCTGACAAACAGGTTGGATCCTCATGGGCTTCAGCTAAATCTATATTAAACTTAAGGTTTGCGTCAAATGCACTGTATTCCGGCCTCACATAATATCCGCTCAATGGAATATTCCCAATACCTCTCCATTCCCGGTCACCGGTTTTAAAAATCTTATGAATTGTGTCAATCGCACTTTTATTACCGTCTATTTCGACCACACGGGAATATTGATTTTCCAGTTTACTTTCACCATTCTCTAATTGTTTTACACTCATTAAGATTCCTTCCAGCAAGTCCACCGGTTCGAATCCTGTGATCACAATAGGAATATTATATTTATCTACCAGGGGATAATATTCGTGAATGCCCATGATAGTACAAACATGGCCTGCTCCCAGGAAAGCGTCCACCCTGCAATCCTCGTCACTCATGATGGCGTCTATTGCTGGCGGTACAAGTACATGAGAGGTTAGTAATGAATAATTTTGTACTCCCTCCCGCTGTGCATGAATTACAGAAAGAGCATTAGCCGGTGCTGTGGTTTCAAATCCTACCGCAAAAAACACGACCTCTTTGTCTGGGTTTTCCCTGGCTATTTTTACTGCTTCGAGTGGGGAATATAAAATCCTTACATTTCCTCCGACTGATTTTGCTTCTATCAAACTCATCGTACTTCCCGGTACCCTGATCATATCCCCGAAAGAACATAATATTACATTGGGCATCATCGAAAGTTGTACAGCTTTATCGATGAGATTGATGGGTGTTACACATACCGGGCATCCCGGGCCATGGATCATATTGATGTTGTCGGGCAACATATTTAATAATCCGTTTTTCACAAGAGAATGGGTCTGGCCACCACAGACTTCCATGATGTTCCAATGACCCTTTACGGTTTCATTAATTTCCTGCAAAATAGCTTCTACGATCTCAGGGGATCTGAATTCTGAAACATATTTCATTTTAATTTTATTTAAATGAATTAATTGGAGTTTGATTATAAGTAAGTTATGATTCAGACATTCTCCCTTTAGATGCTTTATGTTTTTATATAGGCTTTATTTTAAATGAATGAATAGAAATTTGTTAATAAGTAAGTTTGATTTACACACTATTTATTGGATGAATTTTATAGTTCTACATATCGGGATTATACAATTCATCCAATTCTCCGGCGTCCTTGAGATACCGGAAAACTTTATTGGCTTCATCTTCGTTGACCCGGCTAATGGCAACGCCTACATGCACCAAGACATAATCTCCTATCGTTGCAGCAGGGGTCATTTCCAGTGATGCTTCTCTGATAATACCGCCAAATGAAACTTTGGCCATTTTTACCAGCCCTCCGTAAAGAAGGTCGATGGATTGAATTTTTCCGGGAATGGCTAAACACATAAATAGAAAATTTAAAAGTGATTAATTAAATATATAGTTCTTCTTTGATCAATACGTCACTAAGGCTTTTTATTTTATGATCCACAAAGACCATTTGTCCAAAAGAAATATTTTCATCGTTTGCAGGCAACCGTTGATGAAAAAATAATCTGTACTTATGGCTGTATTTCTTTTCTATCCAATCTAGCAATAGTCCATTTTGAAATACTCCTCCACTAAAACAAATTTTATGAATATTCATATTCGTTGCTACGATATCCAGCAGATACACTAATGAATAATGAAATTTGGCAGCAATGAATTTTTTTGATTTTCCTTTTAGCATGTCTTGCTGTATTCCCTGGATTAATGAGGCGGTTGGTATCCTGTAATAATGTGAATCCGCATTAAAATAAGCTTCATCCATTTCAAATCCATGCTCCTCCACATACGATTCAGCTAATACTTGTAAACGCATGGCAGCTTCTCCTTCATATGTTTGAATATCCATTATATCAAGAAGTGAAGCCACTGCATCGAATATTCTGCCGACAGAGGAAGAATGTAAACTGGAAGTTTGTAATAGTCGTTGGAAGACTTCCCACTCTATTTTTGTAAACTTTTCCTCCAGGTCTATTAAAGAGGGCCATACATCGTGAGCAACGCATATTGCTGCTACTCTCGGTTCCAAAGCTATTTTATCTCCGGCAATGGATGGGAAATAATCAAAGTGATAACTGCGGAGCATTTCATGGTTTTCATATTTAAAAAATTCTCCACCCCAGATATTTCCATCATGCCCCAGCCCGGTTCCATCCCAGATAACACCAAGTATGGGATCCGCTGAATCTAATAGATTATTTTCTGCCAATACAGCAGCAAAATGAGCTTCATGATGTTGCACAAAAGATACTTCACTATTGAATTGTTTGGCGAGTTCCAGGGAATATTGATGTGAAAAATACCCAGGATGCAAATCGGTAATAATGAGTTCAGGTACTGTTTCGTATAAATTCATCCAATGAATAATGGTGTCTTTATACATTACCTGTGCATCATAACCGGAACTACTTCCTAAAAATTGACTTACAAAAACATTTCCATACAATGATAAAGTAAAACTGCTTTTTAAAAACGCACCGGTTGCCAGAATAGACTGATTGCTTAAAGGTGTATAGTGGAGAAAAGCTGGAGCATATCCTCTTGCTCTTCGCAATATTATTTCTTGATTGGAATCTGATAGTTGAACAACACTGTCATCTACAGGCATAAGTATATTCCGATCATGACTGATTATAAAAGAGGCCACATCAAAGAGCTGATCAAGGGCATCCTCATCTTTATAAATCATGGGTGATCCTGAAATATTTGCACTGGTGGCAATTAACGGTTTTGAAAAATCATTAACTATCAATTCAAGTAATGGACTGCAAGGAAGCATAATCCCCAGGCGATTTAAACCCGGTGCAATTCCTGGAGCAAGAGAATAAGATTCAGCATTCTGTATTGGTTTAAGTAAGACAATAGGACTTTCTTCGCTTTCAAGGGTTGTCCATTCCTTTGCACTTAGTATAAAATGGTCGCTAATCATTTTAATATTAGGGTACAATACAGCAAATGGTTTTGAAGGTCGGTGTTTTAATTGTCTGAGTTGTTTAACGGTAGACGCATTAGTAGCATCACATAACAGGTGATACCCACCAATACCTTTTACGGCTATAATATTACCCTCCTGTAAAAGATATTTTATCTGTTCTAAAATATAATTTGAATCAGTACTAATTGCTTTTCTGTCTTTGTTCCAAAGAGTAAGTTTAATGCCACATGCGGGGCATGAATTCGTTTGCGAAAAAAATCTCCTGTCTTCAACTGTGTTGTATTCTTTAGCGCAGATTTCGCATATGTGAAAAGCATCCATAGTAGTATTATAGCGTTCATAAGGCAGTAGGCCAATGATCGAATATCGTGGACCACATTGTGTACAAGTAATGAATGGATACCGGTACCGCCTGTTGTCTACATCATACAATTCTGTTTTACACTCTTTGCAGATCGTTTTATCGGGTGAAAGTAGGACTCTTTTGGTCTGAGAATCTCCTTCGACTAAAATCGAAAAATCAGTAAATTCTTTATATTCAACATGATGCAACTGACTTGAAATAATACGGGATTGCGCAGGGGCTTCATTTTTAATCCTGGTAAAAAATAAATTGGCTTTTTCTTTTGAAGCATTTAGTTCTATATGGATGCCATCTCCCTGATTTTTTATATATCCATTCAGGTTCATCTCCAGAGCCAATTTATAAATAAAGGGCCTGAAGCCTACACCTTGAACAATACCATTCATATGGATGTGATAAGTCTCCATGTTAAAGCAAATATGTTCGATAATCAGATTGTCGGATTGTTCTTTAATCCGACAACACTAACTTTTTCTTTTTTGCACTTACCTTTTGTGTTACCCACTCGCACCATAGCTCCATGCCTTCATTATTTAAACTTGAAAGCGTAATGACTTCCAGGTCAGGATTTATTTCCCTGGCATCCAGGGTGACAGCATCCACAGAGAATGGCAGATAGGGGAGCAGGTCTGATTTTGATACAAGCATAAGTTCACTGGTTAAAAACATCCTGGGATATTTTTTGGGTTTGTCATCTCCTTCCGTACAGGAAATCATGGTAACCCGGTAATCTTCCCCTAAATCAAATGCGGCAGGGCACACTAAATTGCCTACATTTTCTATAAATAAAACTTCTACACCATCCAGTTTAATATAATCGAGTGCCTGCAGTATCATTTGCGCTTCTATATGACACATACCCCCGGTCACGATTTGTAAAGCATTGATGCCAACTGATTTCATTCGAATAGCATCTCGTTCAGTTTCAGGATCACCAACTAAAACAGCCAGGTTAATCTTCCCGTTTAACATTTTTCCAGTCTCTTGCAACAAAGTAGTTTTACCACTGCCAGGCGAAGAACAAAGGTTTATAACTAATATATCAGACAATCTTTCCCGGATGGCTTTTGCAACAAAATCATTCGCTTTAAGAAGGTTCAACGAAGTGTTTTCACAGTATACGGAACCAACCGGTGCCTTATTAGATTTAGGTGAATGCATACTTACGAATTATTGAAGTGATCTGCTAAAACTGGACTTTCTATTTCGTCTGCAAATTCAACTTTGCTTATCAGTAATTCTTCTCCCTGGATAATGTTTTTACCCGGTTTACCACAAATGCAAATAAACCGGTAATCTTTGACTTCAGTAATTCTCCCGCAAGTCTCACATTTAATCAAAACCGGCAACACTTCTACAGTAAGGGAAGTATGTTGGTATTGTGGTTGATCCAGTAACACGGCCTCAAAAGCACTTTGCATCAGTAAAGGTTGTATGTTGCTTAAGATACCTACGGTCAAATGAATATTTCGGATTTTTAATAGTTCACCGGGAAACTCTATTTCGAGTGTATTGAAAATATTCTTCACTAATGAAATCTCATGCATAAACAAAGAAGGTATTTTACCCGGGTAGGATTTGAACTAAATAAAATTACAGCTAATTTATTGAAAGATTCAAATCTTTTAATTGAATCGATAAAGTTCCCCGCTGATCTTTGGCTGCCATTTTACGCATGTAATAGGCAGTTGCCTTCCCACGTGATTCGCTGATACAACTCACCATAAATCGGACAAAAAGCTGTAAAGGAAATTTATGATGCGCAAAAACCAAAAACACATCCCAGCAGCCTTTTTTGTAAATGATGTGTTCTATAACCGCTGAATCCATTAGCCATATATCATCATGAAGGAAATATAAATTTATATTTTCAGCAGGTTTATCTATATGTTCCAAGCTGATCATGTAGGAACGGAGAGCAGTACGTACAGATTCATCCAACATATTCAAAAGTTAAACTTTCTTGGATATAATATCCCGTACTATGGCTGCTGTCTCATAATCTTCTTTGGAAAGTGCCTCTAGTAGTAATTGATTAAGTTCTTCAACGTCGAATTTATAAAACTGTTCTCTTTTATTCTCCTGAGGATCTGAGGAAACTGAGCTGTCAATGGCAATGGTCCGGAACAAATCTTCATTCATATAAATACTGCAATTTTGCCGGACAGCCAGGGCAATAGCATCAGATGTGCGACTATCAATTTCTGCATATGCCTGATGCTGATCCTTTAGGACAAGTACCGAATAAAATATTCCATTTTTGAATTCCCGAATAACGACATGATCCAGATGAGCATGCAATGTCTCCAGGGTGGTTAACAAAAGATCATGGGTCAAAGGACGACTGGGTTTGATTTTTTCCAGGGCTATCGCAATAGTTTGCGCTTCCTGGAGTCCTATAATTATTGGTAATTTTTGAGCAGAGCTAATTTCCTGTAAAACCAAAACAAAATTTCCATTATGTGTAATACTGGAATTTAATGCTGCGATATGGAGCTCTACATTTTTCATCCATTGATTTATACTCCGACGTTCAATTCATTTTCCAATGCTTCTAATAATTGCACATGTTTTTCAGCTTCCTGGATAAGTTGCTCATCGTTTGTAAGTGTTTTGATTTCATTTGCTTTCAGGCACATATCATTAAAACGCATTACATTAAAACCTTCTTTAGGATTGCCGACTTTCCAACTCGACTCCAGGAAATTTAAAAGCGTCACAGCGCGTTCAGCGGGGTATTCAGATGCATTACGAACAGATAACGCTTCTTCATAAAAAAACAAGGCTTTTTCAAAATTATCGGTCTTTTTAGCCTGCGGATACTTGACATGAGCATTGGCAAAATTATTACATAACATCCCGTATTCGTAAGGGAAATTTAATTTATCATAGTATGCAAGGGCTTCATTAAATGAACTCACAGACAATGCTGCCCAAATGCTTCTTTTTTTATTTTCATCCGGTAGTTCAGCATAGATTATTCCAAGTTGATGATGTATATCTGCAAATACTCCGGGGGTATCATCTTTCTTAAATACAATTAATGCTTCCTGGTAAGCTTCTAATGCGCTACGATAAAACTGAGGATTTCCACTCTGAGCCCACTCATAGAATATCCTTCCGCGTAATAGTTGCGCATTGGCTACCATCTCCTCCTGCTTTTCTTCTTTAAAGTACGTGAGGGCTTTATTTACATATCCGATGGATTCAGCATAACTATTGTTTAAATTTGCAACAGTGGCTGCATCCATCCATAGCAGTGCTGCAATCGTTTTATGTCCGTTTTTGTCATAAAACTGTACGGTTTCCCACAGCCTTGATTTTAATTCTGTGACTTCATCTTCGTCATAGTGCCCGATGAATTGTTTCAGGGACGCCTGACACCACACCCGCTCCAGGGCGTAATGTGGATAGGCTTCCAGTTTATGAATATTTTCCCTGTTCAATAATCCAATAGCTTCTTTGGTGTACCCGCTATCCATAAGAAACGTAGCAAAATATTTTAGCGTATATGCTTTAAAAGTCGGCTCAAAAGCAAGTTGAATAGCATCTTCATAATGTGCCCGGATAGCTTCAGGATTTATTTCATTGCTGTAATGACCGTAGTTCAATCCTACAGCA
Organism: Saprospiraceae bacterium; assembly: GCA_040007895.1. Classification (GTDB taxonomy): domain Bacteria; phylum Bacteroidota; class Bacteroidia; order Chitinophagales; family Saprospiraceae; genus JADJLQ01. Next base: position 15,160 of record JBDTUE010000028.1, read on the forward strand.
ACATTATGATTGAATGCATAATTTTCAAAGGGGTGTAAAAAATTAGTTCTTTTGAGAATGTTTTCCATTGCCTGATCGCTTTCATTCCCCTGAACTATACTTTGCATTAAATCGAAAATAAATACCATCGGGGATAGGCCCGTGAGGTATTCGCGATACTTTTCTTCATTGCCCAGCATTCCGAATACTGCTCCTAAAAAACAATGTTTATTAAATGGAATTTCTGAGGGAAAAATAATAGCAGGGCGCTTGTCCAACCAATCCGGCCTGACATGAATCCGGTTTTCATTAATGTAAATAGCATTGGAGATTTCCGGCAAGACAGTATCAGATTGTTGAACATGTATCAATTCATGCAGGCGATCCACGGATTCAATATATTCGTGTATGGTCAATGAATCGGATTGATCCTCATAGAAAACATACAATAATTTACTATCCATGATTATAGTTTTATTTTTAAAATATGTAATGATTCTTCTGATTCATAATCCAGGTTGCGATCCTGATCTTCCAGGTTATTATCTATAAGCAATTCCTGAACGGAAATTGATTTATCACCAGATGCATTTTTGCTCTTGAGCATTTGTTGATTGGATTTGTGAAGAGATCTGAATAATTCCTCACTGGCTGGAGCTGCCATGAAGGTGTTGTCTTTTGCGTAGTACACGGTTAACACTACGGATTCAGAAGCAAACAGTTTTTCTGCTATTTTCCTTTTTATACAAATATGACCGGCTTCAAGGTAGACGTCGCTTGTAGCATTAAATGCTTTTGATCCGGGTACCGTTTCTTTTGGAAAATACATGATACGTTTTATATTTCTTCCGCTATCCTTTTTATTAACTTATTTCCAGCTTCTCTTATTTTATCACTCAATTCCATATTTATGCTGGTTTCCGAAATGGCAATAAGATAAACCCTGATTTCATTCTCAGGAAATGAATCTCCCATTATTTTTTTTGCATAACTCAATGCCTGGTCCCATTTCATACCATGAAGAAATAACATAGGATCGTCAATGATTTGAGCATGAATTTCAGCAGCGGGCAGAGAAAATAGGGTTCCATCGGGTTCACCCGAATTAATGACACTATCAATGATGACAAGCTGATGATGTTCTTTAAGTTTGAATAATATTTCAAAAGCCGATGTGCCCATATCGAAAATGGATATATCATCCCGAGATCCAATTTGTTTTTGCAGTTCATTGACCACGTAAACACCTATGGCATCATCACTTCTGACAGGATTTCCAAAACCCAATATTGCTGTCTTTAATGCCCGGGCGGTTTCCATCTTGCAATTTATTTATTTTTCAGTCAGCATATCCGATGAATTGCTTTATAGTTTCTGACTTGAACCGAAAAGAAAGCCCATTAAAAACTTAATGGGCTTCAAAAAAATTAATTTATAAGAATTAGATTACAATTTAAACCTTGACAATTCTTTTCCTGATTTATTATCATGTGCATGAACAGTACACACTAAACAACTGTCAAAGGATCTTGCAACCAATCCTACTTCAACCGGATCATGTTCATCTTCAATTTCTAATCCCATTAAAGCAGATTCAATTGCTCCCATATTTCCTTTTTCATCCTTTGGTCCTACATTCCATGTAGTAGGAGCGACAATCTGGTAATTTTTAATAACACCATCTTGTACATCTATCCAATGAGCTAAAGCACCCCGAACTGCCTCTGTAGCTCCAAAGCCCTGACCATCTCTTTCCTCTGGTTTTATATAGAATTCATCATCTAACCGGATTTGTCCAAGCCATGTATTCAGACTGGTATATAATTGTGCCATTTCATGCATCCTCGCCAGATTACGTACAAAGACACTGGGTCCTAATTTTTGCATGATATCACCGAATAAAGGATCTTTTATCTGATGAGCTAAATTCGCAGGATTAGCATTCATTACCACCCTTGCCAACGGACCTGCCTCTGCAGCCTGACCCATATAGCGGGGAGATTTTGCCCAGCTATATTTACCATTAAAATCAGTTTTGTCCAGCGTCGATGATTTGGTTGGTATAGGTGCATCCTCCTTGAATGGGTGTGCCGGAGGTACATCCTGATACCAGCTATGTTTTACATGCTCGATGATTTGATTATGATCGAATACATGATAATTTTTTCCATCGTAGAAACCACTGGATTGGATCAGGGCTTTATTTCTGCCTTCAATCGTAGGCTGATTGTACATGTCTTTATGAAGGTAGGTTCCATAAGCGATATACCTGCCTAAGCCTTGTCCCATTTTATCCAAACCAAATTCTCTACCCGCCCTTAGGTACAAACCTAAATCACTATTATAATGATTTGGACTTTCTTCCAACCATTCCATCATATCGTCCCAACTCTTTATCTTCATATACCGATCTATGGAACAACCAAACCAAATTGGTTCAAGCCAATCATTCTTAAATTGATTTAAGATCGCATGTGAACGGGTAATGTCTTTCAATGTAGGAGCACACATGACACCACCCGGTACCATGTAACTACTATGTGGCCACTGACCTCCAAAAATAGCATACACCTCAACAGGTCTGCCACTTGCAGTCAAACCAATCTGGAATGATGTACCTACATATGCTGACCATCGTTTGGCAACTTCAGCGTACAAAGGTTTATTAGCAAATTTTTTATTTGCCATATCTGTAGCCATGATTGCATAAAACCAGCGAGGATCACTTTGCAGACTTTCACTTGCCTGACCAATGGCTCTTAATAATAAAGCATTTGGGCTTAATCTGGTTTTCCAGGCCGTGTCGAGTGCTGATGAGGCGCAATATAGATGGGAACCTCCGCAAATACCACATGCTCGTGGAGTCACAATCAAACCTGCCTGAGGGTCTTTGCCTCTTAATATTATTTCGAACCCTCTAAACATAGCTGCTTGTGTATTAGCACGGGTTACTACACCATTTTCCATATACACATTGATATCCAGGTCGCCTTCCACCCGGCCTACCGGAGATATATTTAATTCTTTTGTTGGCATGATTTTTAAATTTTAAGTAGAGAAATAAATGGTTTATTTGGTGGTTTCAAATATTCTTGCAGGTGTTCCAAATATCTTGCCGACCCCGGCTTTAAAGTAATAACCCAGTGCGCTGTCACCTTTTGGAATTTCTTTTGGTAAAAATCCTAAATAATGCATGGTTTTGAATATACTTCCTTTCTTTAAATCATGATGAGGGAAACCTGGCTCTGTGCATCCAAGACATGGATGATTGGCTCTGGTTTTGGAAGAATGACGATTCCATAATATTCTATTACAACTTGCGTGAGTCATAGGACCACGACAACCAACTTCATAAAATAAACATCCGCCTCGTTTACCAAAATGTCCATCTACTTTTTCACTAAATGCTCTTGCATTGGTGCAGCCCGTCTGGACAAAATCACTAAAGAAAGTAGTTGGCCGATGGAATGCATCTACCTGAACATCGCTGATACGTCCGGTGGCAATAGCTACCAGTATCTGTGTAATCCAATCAGGATGGGCCGGACATCCCGGAATATTAATAACCGGCAAACCTCCTTTGGAGATATAGTTAGTTCCTAAAAAGCCGCCTTTCTCTTTTTTCAAAAATTGTAAACCTGTACTTTCACTTGGATTAGGAGGCACTGCCGGAATACCACCCCAGGTAGCGCAATCGCCAATAGCGACCACATATGCAGCTACCTGTGACAATTCTTTTACCCAGTCTTTCATCGGGCGTTCACAAAAATTATTCATCGTGCCCGATCCTTGTGGTCCCTGGATCAGAGTCCCTTCGAAGACCAAAATATCCAGTTTGGTCTTACCAGCTATGCAGTCTTTCATTAGGTCGGAGACCTGGTGACCGATCTCCACACCACTCGTAGGATGCCATAGAATATTAATACCAAAATCTACAACCAGCTCTACCACAGTGGGTTCTTGAGCATTCAAAAATGACATAGTGTTGCCGCTGCAAGCACCACCTTGTAACCAGAGTACGTTTGCCATAGTTATAAAAATTTAGAATTAGAAAACATTTTCAAAATTAGAAAGTTTTTTCTAAAATCCAAATTTTCTTTCACTTATTTTAAATTACTTCTAAAATGGTACAGCAGAAGATCCTCTAAATATGAGGGACTGATATCGAAATTCAGATCAAAAATTTTTTATTAATCAAAATGAAATAAGGCTGTATTTGCCCATTTGGCGGAACTCCACCAGGCCCATATCCGTAAAAAGAGGCCTCAGAATAGCCCACAACGTATTACAGTAATCCGCTGAAGATAAAATCTCTACACCATTCAAATATTGATGACTCATCCAATTATCCATCGTAATACAGAAAACTTCCGTCAACTGAGAAAACTGATGCTCATATTGTTGCTGAACAAATGAACCTCTTGACGCATTAAATTCAATCATAAACTGAATTTGTTTTCGCTGGAATTGTAAAAACAAACTATGTTTTTCTGCTATCAATGGGAATGCCCTCATAAACTCAAGGGTATCAAAATAAAAAAAACTGTAATGCTGCTGAAGAGTAAAAATCTTCTTGATAAGGAAATCAATATCCTCAAACAAGGGCAAAACTTTACACTCTGAAAGCAATAATTCCTGGTTGACTTTTATTTTTTTATAAAAAAACAAGATTATTTCTTCCTTGTTTTTAAAATGATAGGCAAGATTACCTACACTGATAGAGGCTTTATCAGCAATATGCTGCAAGCGAACATTTACAAACCCTTGTTCGTTAAATAGGACCAGGGCACTTTCTAAAATCGTTTTTTTTATTGGTTTCATTTAAATACAACAGCGTGGATACAAATGTAAGCCACAAAGAAGACTGAAGGAAACAATTGACAGGGATAACACATTAGGCAAATGCATTTTGGTCCTCAAATATTTTGAAACTATTATGATCATATTGCTTATTGTCAACCCTTTTTCTTAGTAAAGGTTTTTTAAAAGCACTAATGTTTTGAACTAAAACTCAAACTGCTCGTTTCATTAAATTCTTAATCAGGTCGATAAATGGTGCCTTAATTTTTCTGTCATCTCACTAGTCGTAGTATCATTGTAGATGCCATATCCATGGACCAATACACCTTTTAAATTAAATTTACTCGCAGAGATGGCATACAGGATAGATTCATCGGCTGGATCTGTATCTCCTTCAAACCGGTAGACCTGATCGATGTTAAATTCATCGATAAGGATTTTATATTTTCCATCGAGACATTCGATACAATCCTGCTTGAGATTAAAATCCTCGGTATAACCTTGTTCGCGAAGATAAGTCATAGTTTCAGAAAGGGTTTCGAAGGATTCCATGAATATTAATTTTGATAAATTATTAAATTAAAAGAATGCAACAATAACAATTAATTGTTTTGATAGTTTATTCTTGTTCGACGTATCATTCATTACATCTCCTTTAAATATTTACGAACAAAACTTATAACCATGGAGCCTTCTCCCACTGCAGAAGATATACCTGTCATAGCACCAAACCGAACATCGCCTGAAGCAAAAATGCCGGGTATACTGGTTTCTGTAGTAAAAGGTACCCGATTTAATTTCCAGAAATTATTGTAGGATTTATCTTTCATCAGATCTGTTCCGGTGATTATAAATCCTTTGTCATCGCTCAATACCAGATTGTCGAGCCATTCAGTACCGGGCCTGGTGCCGATGTATATGAACAAGGCTTTAGCAGGGACTGTTTTTTGTTCCCCGGTAGCGACATTTAAAAGTGTGATATATTCTAAAATTGTAGAGCCGCCGCAGGAAGTTACTTCTGTATTTCCAATGACTTTAATATTAGGTGTTTGGCGAATATTTTCCACGAGGTAATTGGCAGCAGTCTGGGAAAGTGCTTCCTTCCGAATGATAATGTTGACCTCCTTTGATATTTTGCACATATACATTGCAGCCTGGCAAGCAGAATTACCACCACCCACGATATAAATGGTTTCATTTCTACACGCATTAGCTTCCACGGCGGCTGCTCCATAATATACACCTGCGCCGGTAAATGTTTCTATTCCCGGGATTTCAAGTTTTTTATAGCTCACCCCTGTGGAGATGACTATTGCTTTGCTGTTAATCTCCGAACCATCTATCATGGTCGTAATTTTATAACCGTCTTTGACTATGATTTTTTTTACTTCCTGAGGGGTGAGAATTTCTGTACCAAAACGTAAGGTTTGAGTCATAGCTCTGCGCGTTAATTCTGCACCTGAAAGTCCGGTTGGGAAACCAAGATAATTTTCAATACGAGCACTACTGCTTGCTTGTCCTCCGGGATTGCTTTTATCTATCAGGACTGTTTTGAGTCCCTCACAAGAACCATACACTGAGGCAGCCAATCCTGCTGGTCCGGCACCAATGATAAGTACGTCATAGATTTCTTTGGAAGCTTTTTGTTGAAGGCCGACAGCTTTGGCTAAATCAGATAAAGAAGGATCTTTTAGAAAACTTCCTCCTCTCAAGACGACTAAAGGCAGCTCGGCGGTAGTGACGTTTGTACTGGAAAGGTATTTTGCTGCCTCGGGATCGCTTTCCATATCCATCCAGATATAAGGAACCAAATTACCTGACAAAAAATGTTTGAGGTGATGAGATTTTGGTGACCATTGAAATCCAATAATACGTGTGATTTCAAGATCGGGTTTATAAAATGCATGCCATTCATCCAGCAAATCATGTACTACCGGAAATAATTTTTCTGAGGGTGGATGCCAGGGTTTCTGTAAATAATAATCAAGTTTGACCTTGTTAATAGCACGAATAGCCGCTTCTATATCTGAATAGGCTGTCAATAATATTTTTTTAGCGTATGGGAAAAATTCACTGGCCTTTTCAAGAAATGGAATGCCTTCCATATCGGGCATTCGCTGATCGGACATCAATAAGGCCACAGGTTCATTTTTCAGACTTAATTCTTTGATCAATTCCAGGGCGTCCACGGGTGATTCGGTGGCTACTACTTTATAGTTATCCCTGAACTCGCTCCTGATTTCACGTTGGATAGCCCGCAGCACCTGCTGGTCGTCATCTACGATAATGATATAAGGAAGTTTCATTTATTTCTTTATTTAACCAGGATCATGGTTTAATATTGTTTTTGTTCAATAGGGAGGAAAATGGCAAACTCAGTCCGGCCTGTAATTGAATTTACTTTTATTTCTCCATAATGATGTTTAATAGCACGGCTCACAATATCAAGTCCTATTCCGGTTCCTTCTCCTACTTTTTTGGTGGTAAAAAATGGTTCAAAAATACGCGTCATTATATCTTTAGGGATACCTGGTCCATTGTCAATGATACTTACTTTTACTATATTCCCTTCATAAGAAGTTTCTATGTCCAATTCACCATTTTTTTCAAGAGCAAAAATAGCATTATCGATAATATTGGTCCAAACCTGATTCAATTCACCAACGTAAGCAGGTACCATAGGTAAATGATCATTGAAGATTTTTTTCACCAAAATATTTTTACCACGAATCTTATATCCCAATAACGTCAATGTGTTTTCGATATCCTGATGCAGGTTAGTGCCTTGCATATCTCCGATCCTGTCCATATGCACATGGCTTTTTATAGCCCCTACCAGATCAGAGATATGTTTGGAAGCAATACCCAGGTCTTTTACAATTTTTTGCGAGCTGAGTAAATTTTCAAGCCACTGGAGGATGTTGGCACATGAGGACTTATCCACTTTACTGCAAACAAGTTCAAGCTCTTCAATAGAAAAACCAAATTCAGAAAATGTTTCTGCAGCTTCCCGGCTATTGGGAACATCATTCTTATCCAACCATTCATCTAACATATCCTGGATTTCCATTTTTTGAAGAATGGACAATTTTTTAACCGGAACAGTTTCTAATGATTTTTTATCGACGATAGCTCTGATGTTTTGTAATTGTTCGGGTTTGATACAGCATTGAAGCAGGTTTTCAGTGAGTTCAAAATTGCGAATCAGTCTTTGACCGATTTCACTGGAAATAGTATTGATAGCTGCTGCAGGATTATTCAATTCGTGTGCTATACCGGCTGCCAGATTACCCAGTGCATTTACTTTTTCATGTTGTAATTGCATAGTAGCAAAGGCCCTTGCCCGTTCAGTCATATAACCGATAAGTTTTTGAATGAATTCGGGATTGAGTTGTTCTAATTCAGTAAAATGTTTTTTATGGAGTCTCAACATCTGAACGTAGCCTGTTGCATATGAAGTGCCTGGATACGTTTTCATTCTCGAATATGGCATCATGCCACCGACACCTCCTGTCTGCGTATTGTTTTCAAACGTAAAGTAATAAACCTGGCGACCATTAATATTCATATAAAAATTCACTTTACCCTCCAGTAAAAACCACATGATATCTGCAGGATCTCCAAATTTGGCTACAATAGAACCATCTTCAAATGTTTCGTACTCTGAATGTTGTAAAATCCATGTCAGATGATCGTCTGGCAAATCACTTAGCGCAGTGATTTTTTTTAAATCTTCAATGCGAATAGGTTCCATACCGGATAAAATTAAGCGATTTGTTCGGGTTGTCTAAGAATTTTGAACCATTGAACTAAGGCTTGTTTCTAATATAGGAAGGAGAGTAAAAAAATTTTAATGCGAAGGACTCCTTGTTAATGATTGTATCTATTACATGCCTTTCATAGAAAGGTTTATTCGTTTCCTTGCCATATCGACATCAAGAACTTTTACAGTTACTTGTTGCTGTAACCTGACAATCGTATTTGGATCTGAAACAAATTTATCTGCTAACTGGGAGATATGTACCATTCCATCCTGCTTTACACCTATATCCACGAAACAACCGAATTTTGTAATATTCGTTACAATACCCGGAAGGGTCATACCGGGTGTAAGATCTTCTGGTCTTTTTATGGAAGCAAATACAAAAGGTTTTATGGTTTCCCTTGGGTCACGCCCGGGTTTTTTCAATTCCAATAAAATATCCCGGATAGTTAATAATCCTGCGTTCTCTGTAATGAAATCTTCTGGTTTTATTTGTGCTCTATAATCTTCTTTTTGAATTAAATCCTGAATAGTACAGGTCAGTTTACTCGCCATTCGCGAAACAATCTCATAACTTTCCGGATGCACAGCACTATTGTCCAATATATTTTTTGCATTCGGGATACGTAAAAATGCGGCACATTGTTCAAAGGTTTTTTCACCTAGCCGGGGCACTTTTTTTAATTGTTGTCTTGACAAAAATGCACCATGTTCATTTCGGTAATTCAAAATATTTTGAGCGGTCAGTTCATTTAAACCGGAAACATGAGTCAACAGACTTTTACTCGCAGTATTAAGGTTGACCCCGACCAGATTTACACAATGCTCCACCACCGTATCCAGGCTTTGTCTCAGTTTGTGTTGATCTACATCATGCTGATATTGACCTACCCCAATAGATTTGGCATCGATTTTTACCAATTCAGCGAGTGGATCGGCCAATCGTCTACCAATGGAAACAGCTCCTCGTACGGTAAGGTCTTTGTCAGGAAACTCTTCTCTTGCAATCTCCGACGCTGAATAAATCGAAGCTCCGTTTTCATTCACCATAAAAATATCCACCGGTTGGTCAAATGGAATATTTCGAATCATATCTTCTGTTTCCCTGCCGGCTGTACCATTCCCAATAGCGATAGCATTGATTTTATAAATTTTGATGAGTTCCGTAATGCGGTGAATACTTTTTTGAAGTTCTTTCTGTGGTTCATGTGGATAAATAATGTCGTCTTTCAACAGAGCGCCTTCTTCATCAAGGCATACTATTTTGCAACCGGATTTGAATCCCGGATCAATGGCTAAAATCCTTTTGTTTCCAAGCGTTGGAGCAAGTAATAATTGTTTTACATTTTCTGCAAAGACTTTAATGGCATCATCATCTGCTTTAGATTTTGAAAGATTTCTATATTCTGTTTCGATAGAAGGGGATAATAATCTTTTGTAAGCATCTTTAATCGCTATATTGATGTGTTCGCTGCATTGATTATTCCTGCGAATAAATGAATAAGTTAATTTTTGAATAGTCAGATCTTCATCAGGTTCTATAGTGAGTTTTAAAATCCCTTCATCTTCTCCACGGAACATAGCCAAAATTCTATGGGAAGGACACCGCTGCAAATTTTCTTCATATTTAAAATAATCCTGGTATTTATTGCCTTCGGTTTCTTTACCCTTTGCTACTTTGGAAATGATCATGGCAAACCGGTCAAATTGATTTCTGACTATGGACCTTGCATGTGGATCCTCGTTTATGATTTCAGCAATGATATCCCGGGCTCCCTGCAAAGCTTCTTCGACGGTACTTATTCCGTTTTGTAGAAATCGCTTGGCTTCATTATCGGGATGGTTATTTAATTCCTGGAGAATCCAAAATGCCAATGGTTCGAGTCCTTTTTCACGCGCTATTGTTGCTTTCGTTTTGCGTTTTGGTTTATAGGGCAGATAAATATCTTCCAGTGTATTCGTATCCCAGCAAGAAAGAATACGTGTTTCAAGTTGAGGTGATAATTTTTCTTGTTCTCTGATAGAATCCAGTATAGTTTGTTTTCGTTTAATCAGATCAGAATATTTTTTGTGTAATGATCTTATAGATTCTATTTGTACTTCATCCAATGCATGAGTGATTTCTTTTCTATATCGGGCTATGAAAGGTGTGGTGGCGCCATCTTCAATCAATTGAATAGTAGCCGTAGCTTGATGAATAGAAATAGTGAGCTGGTTAGCGATGAGTGAAATATATTCAGGAATTATCATAAAAAATACCAGGTAAAATAGAATAAGCTTGAAATGGGTTGGTGAATTCACCTATCCAAATCCTTTATGAAAATAGCTACAGCACCTAAGAAGTATAAGTAATTAAGAATGTAGGAAACATGAATTTTATTCACAAGATCCCATTTCTTATTCATTCTTTTATCAGCTTCTTTACTCCCCAATTTTTATTATTGATCATCTGCATCATGTAAGTACCAGGAGTTAATTCGGCTACATTAATGTTATTTCCTTTATTATACTTAATATCCCTGATCCATCTTCCCTGTACATCAAATATTTTAAGCAACGTATGATCTTCTATTCCTTGTAAAGTAAATTGTTCTTTCACTGGATTAGGGAAGAGCAAAACGTTATTACTAAAAGCATCATCGTAAGCGGAAACGACATCCTTTACTTCTTCTATCTTAATATTTGCTATTGCGATCTTTGCTACTTTAGATCCCAGGTCAAATACGATACGGGCCAAATCATCTGAAGGTGAAGTCATCTCAAAACTATAGATAGACTCTCCCAATGTCGATGTAAGAGACAAGGATTTATATCCTGAATAGCTATTCCATGGATCACTGTTCTTTCCCAAATAATTAGTCACCGATACGGGAACATTGGAAGATGCTTTGACGGTGACCAGGTACCTGCTGTCTTTTTTAAGTTTAATATTATTTTTTACTAATTGAATATGCCATGCTTCCGTACCAACCTGAGCGATATCGATCGTGCCAACACCATTGGCTCGGGTTAATGACGCTGAAGCACCAGCCTGAGTAAAAAGATTCCATCCGTCACCTTGTCCGAAATTTCCCTCGAATACCGTTACCGTTGTTTGTTGTTTTGCTGGTAACATCGGTGTCTTTAACAATGCATCCGATAGGGCTGTCAGATATTGGTTAGTGGATGGATTAAAAATACCGAATCCGGCGCTCCACTCCCAGTAATTCCAACTGAAATCCTGCGATTCAAACCAACGGGCAAGGAAATTGGACCAATTAATCCTGCTTTGCAAATCAGCTTTACTATAAGCTCCAAACTCTCCAACATGCACAGGTTTATTTTTTTCTTTTGCAAATGCTTTTAAGAATGCAAATGAACTGACAACTTCATCCCGTTCAAGTGTGGTGTTTTGCCATTTAGTACCCAACCAGGCATCCGCTCCGCTGACCCACTCCGCTCCCTGGTGTGTAAAAGTAAATGGCTCATAATAATGCACCGTTATGATGATATTGGTATCATTGGGAAAAACCATATCAGGCACTCCGCCGAGTCCTCCCCAGGGATCTGTACCCATTAGTACTCCACGAGTAGGATTTGTCTTTCTGATTTCTGTCAATGCATCTTTAAAAAAAACATTCCATTTTACAGCAGTAAGAGCACTATTGGGTTCATTCATCACTTCGAATAATAAGCGATGATCGTACGATTTGAAATAATCAGCAATCTGTGCCCATTGACTTAAAAATCTTGTTTTATTACCGTCAGGATCCTGGAATAAAGCATCATGATGATGCATATTAATGATGACATATAGGTTTTCTGCAAGGGCCTTATCAATTACATATTTTATTCGTTCAAAAAAACTCACATTGATCGTATAAGGAGCCGTCAGCAAAGCTCGTGTTGAAACATCCCAACGGATTGGGATGCGTACATGATTAAAGCCGAGTTCAGCTATACGTTTAAAATAATCATCCCGGAAAGGATTGCCCCATTCAGCTTCAGACGGAGCTTCAAACATATTTCCCATGTTTATTCCTTTACCCAGGTTTTTATTGATCTCGAAAATCGTGGGTTTTTGAGCATAAGAAAAGCTTGACAATATGACACATAAGAGCACCAGTGGCTTGAAAGATGATTTTTGCATGTGATAAAATTATGATAAAAATGACAACCAAACTGAATGGGTTTAAGAAAGAGGACAAACCTAACCGGACTCCAAGTTGTAAATCCGGACAGTCCGGTCAGGTTTAAA
>JBDTUE010000029.1:0-27903 GCA_040007895.1 Saprospiraceae bacterium
CCAATAGAGACCCCATCTCTCGAATTGATGCAAACATTAACCGGCAAATACGGTGAAGAAGGTGATCGTTTATTATTCAAAATACTAAATAGTGGAAATTTTCTCGAAGAAGCAGATACTACAGCATTAGAAAATAAAGATGCAAACAAACTTGCAGTCAGCATTGCAAAACGTGGTTTGCGTTATGACCTCACGGTGCCTTTTGCACGATTTGTGGTCATGAACCGGGACAAAATTACTTTCCCATTCAAACGATACCAGATACAACCGGTATGGCGTGCGGACCGGCCTCAAAAAGGCAGGTACCAGGAATTTTATCAATGTGATTGTGATGTCGTAGGATCCAAATCATTACTCTACGAAGCTGATTTAATATCTATTTATTCTGAAGCATTTACGCTATTGGGTATAGAGGTAGCTATTAAAGTCAATCATCGTGGCATTTTAGCAGGCATAGCCGAAGCCGCCGGAATTCCAGATAAATTTATGGATATGACGATCTGTATCGATAAGCTGGATAAAGTTGGTAAAGAATCAGTGAAGCAAGAAATGATTAAACGCGATATCGCTCCTGAAGCTGCTGATAAAATATTACAATTGATCGGGGTAACAACTCTCGATGATTTGAGATCAGCATTAAGTACTACTGCGTCAGGAGCAGAAGGTATTAAAGATCTCGATAAGATATTTAATGCAACTGTGTCATATGATTTAAAACAAGAACTTGTCTTTGATCCGTCCTTAGCCCGCGGTTTAAGTTATTATACCGGATTTATTACTGAGGTGGTTGCGAAAAATGCAGAGATGGGCAGCCTCGGAGGAGGAGGACGATATGATAATCTTACCGGTGCTTTTGGTATGCCTGATATTCCCGGAGTAGGTGTATCCTTTGGAGCGGAACGGATCTTTGATGTCATGGAGACTTTAAAATTATTTCCGGCACAGATTGGTAATTCGCTAAAAGTATTAGTGATTGCATTAGACGAAAACTCATTATCCATGGGGACTAGAGTGACGAATGAACTTAGAGCTAATGATATCCCTGGCGATCAATATCCTGAAGTAGTCAAGATGAACAAATCCATGAAATATGCCAATGATCTGAAAGTCCCTTATGTCATTATTATAGGAGAAGCAGAACGGACTTCCGGTTTACTCTCCTTAAAAAATATGATAAGCGGAGAACAAACAAATCTGAATATTGAAAGCATCATTGAAATAATAAAGACCTCATAATACATGCTTGAATCTTACGATACTATTCAGCATATTCAATCTGCTATCCTTGATGGTAAATTGTCCGTAGTAAAACTGGTAGACCATTTTATTGAAAAAGCAATATCTACCCTTGACCTCAATCAATACATCGAAATCTATTCGGATGAGGCACGATCTCAAGCGATTGCCCTTGATCAAAAAATCAAGGCAAAACAACCGCTTGGAAAACTTTTTGGTATGGTGCTTTCTCACAAGGATATCATTTCCTATAAAGATCATTCCCTCACGGCGTCATCTAAAATTCTCAAGGGTTACACTGCTAAATTTAATGCTACAGTCCTCGACAGGGTAATCAAAGAAGATGCTATCATCATTGGCAGAGTACAATGCGATGAATTCGCAATGGGTTCGTCTAATGAAAATTCCTGTTATGGTCCCGTCAAAAATCCACATGATTATACGAGGATACCGGGAGGCTCTTCGGGAGCAAGTGCCACGAGTGTAGCTAGTGGAACGTGTTGGGCTTCTATTGGAACAGATACTGGAGGTAGTGTACGGCAGCCTGCTGCATTTTGCGGAATTTATGGATTCAAACCAACGTATGGCCGGATATCAAGGCATGGATTGATAGCCTATGCATCATCTTTTGATCAGGTAGGGTTCTTGACAAAATCGGTCTATGACGCAGCCTTGCTGCTGGAAGTGACATCAGGTATAGATGAATTTGATGCCAGTATGAGTGAACTACCCCATGAATCATTTACTACATTTTTACCATCATCTTCACATCAGAAGATAGCATATCTCGATCTTGGACATTTTATAGATTCTATGGATCCGGAGATTGCCTCTAATTATACATCCACTATCGAACAATGGAAAGGACAAGGAGTCAGGCTTGATGCAGTATCGATGGATTGGTTAGAGTATATCATTCCAGCCTACTATGTAATGACTACTGCAGAAGCTTCTTCTAATTTGTCTCGTTATGATGGAATTCGATATGGTCACAGGGCAGAGCATACTAATACAATCGAACAGGTTTACAAAAAAACACGGACAGAAGGTTTTGGTATTGAGGTCAAAAGAAGAATCCTGCTTGGTACTTATGTATTGAGTGCTGGTTTTTATGACGCTTATTATCAGAAAGCGCAGCGGGTTCGAAGATTGATTAAAAATAAATTGGATGAACTTTTTACAGAATATGATGCATTGATTTTACCTGTATCTCCGGTATTGCCCTGGAAGATTGGTGAAAAAATAGATGATCCTGTGTCGGTTTACCTGGCAGATATATTTACGGTATTGGCAAATGTGGCCGGTGTACCGGGCATTGCAATACCGAGTGGAAAGAATAAAGATGGATTGCCGATCGGGATTCAGCTTTTAGGTAAATCCTGGGACGAATTAATGTTGTTGTCAATCACTGAATCACTTAATAAAATGATCTAACAAATCGTTTGTTCTAAGTGTTTGATTTGTTACATACCGTTAAACATCCAAATTCCAAATTCCGAAATCAGACATCAGACATCCGAAATCCGTAGTGCTCAACCTTCACCCAATAAAACAAAAACTAATTAAAGGACTTAATAATCCTTTGCCCGGAGTAGAAGCCCATCAAAAAATGACCGTACCAGGGCGCATCATGCCACCTGTCATTCCCACTCATGCTAAAAAAGCAGCTGTACTTGTTTTGTTTTATCACCGCATAGACCGGATCTTCATTGCTTTTATAAAACGAAAAAAACACGAAGCTGACCTACATAGTGGCCAGATTAGTTTTCCGGGCGGTAAATGGGAAGTAACGGATGACTATCCTGTTCAAACAGCATTGCGCGAATCTATGGAAGAGATAGGAATCACGGATGAAATAGAAATACTCGGCAACCTGAGTCCTTTGTATATCCCCGTCTCCAATTTCTATGTAAGTCCGGTGATCGGCTGGCATCAGCAGTTAAACCCTTCTTTTAAAATCCATGAGGCAGAAGTAGATGAATTAATAGAAATGGATCTTGGCCTGATCCTCGATGATACTTTAAAAAAGCAAGTTCATATCCAGGTATTACCATCTATGACTATGAAAGATATACCGGCTTATGATATTCACGGCCATATAATATGGGGAGCTACAGCGATGATTTTGAGTGAACTTGAATATTTGCTGAAAGGAGAATAAAAAATGTTTGCAAGCTGAAGTCAAGTCTGAGTCACGCATCGCGGGCAAGTCTTGACTTCACCGGCCATGGCCTAAACACTGTAGTGGTCTCATTATCCGGCACATAGAAGTCAAGATCAGTCGCTCAAGAACGCACATAAAAGTCAAGAGCAATCGCTCAGGCCTTCACACAAACTTGACTTCTGCTATGCAACTATGCAACCGTGAATCGTATAAACAATTTCAAAAATCCTATAATAAGGTGGTGAGTAAAGAAGTCCACATTTGTAGTTGGTAATAGTCTGGAAAAATTATTATCAATCTTCATCAACTAAACCAAGATTATTATGAATACTAATCGACTTTCAGTAACACTCACAGCAGCATTAAATGAACAAATGACTTTAGAAGCTCATGCTTCACAAATATATTTATCGTATGCTGCATGGGCCGATCGGGAAGGCTATGGTGGTATTGCAAATTTTTTATTCCGGCATGCTCAGGAAGAGCGAAATCACATGATGAAAATACTGGAGTATATTTTAAAAAGGGGATCTGATGTCAAAATTACCGCCATTCCCGCGCCACCTGAAAATCCGAAAAATGTACATGAGTGTTTTGAAAAAGTTTTTAAACATGAAGTGGACAATACTACAGCTATTTATAAAATCGTAAAGATGAGCCTGGAAGAAGAAGATTGGGCAACATGGAATTTTATGCAATGGTTCGTAAAAGAACAAGTAGAAGAAGAAACACTTGCCTTGAATTTATTAGCTAAATTGAAAATAGCCGGAGGAGAAAAAGTGAACAGCAATACTTTATATTCATTAGACAGAGATCTTGAATCAACACCGGATGAAGCAAAATCGGCACAAGACGTGACTGCTATCAATCCTTAAAGATCAATACCTGTCTATATGAGATCAATGTATCAGGCAAATATAGCCTCTCATGTACCCATAAACACAACTCGCTCTTTTACATTTTAAACTAGTCTTATCAATTAGTCATACCCATTCTAAACAAGTATAAAAAAAGCTTACTAAAGAATCAGCTTAGAATAACGTAAATAATATTTGCCACTATTAACTTCTATTAACTTAAATATTAATATTATTCATCAATAGAACTTAACAACCATTACATCAAATAACATTTAAAATTTCTTAATAACAGAATTTGATTAAATAAGATGGGGACTTTGATCGTTCCAATTTTGAATCAGGACCAATACTACATGATACTTTCTGTTCATGTCAACGATTTTTTGAATCATTCCAATATGCAGATTTGAATATAGAATTGTAATAAAATATATAACCATAAAAACAATTAAATCATGCAAAACAAATCTCAACATGGTTCTAAAAAAGGAACCCAGTTTAATGAAAACGATTATGAATCATTGCAATCATCGCAATTAATGAAGCTATTTGAAGACGAATTAAAAGATATGTATTGGGCTGAAAAAGCATTAACAAAAGCAATTCCAAAGATGATTAAAAAAGCAACATCTCCGGATTTGATTGATGCGCTAACGCTTCATCTGGATGAAACTGAAAATCAAGTTAGCCGAGTTGAACAGGTTTTTGAGTCTATTGGAAAAACTCCTGTAGCCAAAAAATGCGAGGCAATGGATGGACTTATCAGGGAAGCTAATGAAATAATGGAATCCTGCGAAGAAGGTCCCATGCGCGATGCCGGCATTATAAGCGCTGGTCAAAAAGTGGAGCACTATGAAATTGCATCGTATGGCACTCTCCGTCAGTTTGCCGATACATTAGGGTTAGCGCAAGCATCAAAATTATTGTCTCAAAACCTCAACGAAGAAAAAGCAGCTGATGATAAATTAACTGAAGTTGCCGTAAAGGTTGTGAATATAGAAGCTGCCGAATTACAGGTATAGTGTAAATCTAATCTGAGTTGTATCCATCTATCTAATGAAAAGATAGAATGATCCCTATTCCTCCAGGACTAAATTGAAAGTTATGATTGACTTTCGATAATTCAATTGAAATACCGGAGACAGGTTTCCTGTTAATCCAAATTATAGAAAATAAAAATATTATAAACAATTTAAACTTTAATAAAATGAACAATGACAAATCTATAGAGGTGTTAAACACACTCATTACAATCAACAATGACCGCATCGAAGGTTATGATACTGCCTCCAAAGAGACAGAAGAACAAGAGCTTAAGTCTCTGTTTGCTAAATTTATTCAAACCAGCAAAAAATGCAAACAAGCGCTGGAAACTGAAGTTGGAAAATTAGGAGGAAAACCTGCTGAAGGTACCAGGACAACAGGAAAATTTTTCAGGGTATGGATGGATGTAAAAGCAGCGCTCACCGGTAAGGATCGAAAAGGAATTCTTGAATCCTGTGAATATGGCGAAGCTGTTGCTTTGGATACCTATCAAAACGTATTAAAAGATAATCGTTTCGATCTTACTGAGGAGCATCAAAATATGATTGTGACTCAACATGCCTCCTTAAAAGCAGACCATGACAGGGTACGGTCAATGCATGATGCTTTAGTAGAAGCTTAGGTATTAATTTATAATTTAAATCGCTTACTCACTGTTCTATACCGTAATCCAAAAACAATAGAACACGGGTAAATATTTATCATTGGCGATTAAAAAAGAGAGCTCCGGCTCTCTTTTTTAATTTTGTCGAATCACATGAATAAAACAAATAAGCTCTGGTACGTACTCTTAATAAAATAGTATTCTTGAAGAAAATGCACTCATTTTCCAGGCAATTAAATATTTGCTTTAAATCTGCATAGTCATACAATAAGACCAAGTACATTAAGGGTGTGTGAGCTACCATGAAATAAGGTAGGTAGTAAAAATATATAGATGATTTTTAAAAACCGTCCATTACAGATTGAGCTGATAACTTGAGGAATTTCAGGATGGATTATGTTTTATTCAAGTGTAATCTGAAAGCGCCCCTTTTAATTTTAATTATGCAATTTCAGAGTATAACGTAATCAAATCTGTGAAAATCGAAAGAATAAAAAATTATTTATCCATTTTATAAACTTATTAATACTATCTTCGTAAAACCATATAACATATTTTGTAAATTCCAAACATAAATGAAAACATCCAAGCGGATGGTATTCAACAAGGTACCATACGTCTCCCTTTCGATTTCAGATTCTTTTTCCTATCCAGCAGTCTTAGACCAGGAAAAAGCAATTTTTGCTGTTTTAATGCTTTTAAAAGATGCAGTCAAATTTTGTGTTGATCACATCATTTGGACTCTCACCGTGATCCTATTCCTTAGGATGAACGTATATCGGTAAAGATATATTTTTAATTTCCTCGTTATATAGTTCTTCGCTCCTTCCTTTGCTTGCTGTTGTTTTGGTAATACCAATTCAATATGGAACCTTTTTGCATTTTTGAGAAGGTAATTTATACTAAATGATTCACCGGTAATAATCCGGGCCTTATAAATGAGGAGACATTAAAATGCCTGTTTATAAAACTAATTAATATAAAACCATTATGTACACTATGAAAAACTAATCATCTGAGACTTCCCGATTTAATAAACCATACTTAATTGTACCATTCGATATCAAACCCTTAAAAATTACCCATCATGACTGTTAAAAAAAATGATTTCCTATTATATATTCAATATTTATACAATTACATATAATGCTTTCAAATAAACTAAAATAAATGAAAAATCTTTACACCCAATTTATTGCATCCCTTTTTATTCTTTCCACTTTTCCTGGCTTAAATCTTGCCCAGGCACCTGATTTAGGTTCAGCAGCCAATTTTGTTCTCTTTACTGTAGATGGAGCTCTCGGGAATACAGCTAACTCTCATATCAATGGTAGTATTGGCACCAATGTCGGAGCGATCACAGGTTTTGATCCAACTACTATAATGGGTACCATAGAATCAGCCAATACGCTGACTGCTCAAGTCTCCATGGATGTGCAGGCTGCTTATCTTCAATTATTCAATACAGCTGCAACAGTCACCGATCATGCCCCAGTCTTTGGAGGGGGAGAAACGCTATTACCAGGAGTATATTCGATTGCCGCAGCAGGTTCAATCAGTGGAACGCTAATATTGAATGCTCAGGGAAATCCAAATGCTGTATTTATTTTTAAGTTTGGTGGCGCATTTTCAACAGCTGCCGGAGCTTCGGTCACTTTGATTAATGGTGCATCAGCCAATAATGTTTTTTGGATAGCAGAAGGTGCAATTCCCATGGCTGCAGGAACTAATATGCAAGGTACTCTAATTGCTCACAATGGTGCCATTTCAATGGGTGCGATTGGGACATTGGTTGGAAGAATGTTTTCCACGATAGGAGCGGCTACCATTTATGCCTCAAGACTATCTTTAACACCATTCCCCTTTTTAAATCCGGGTCAAGCTCCGGATTTAGGTGTTATAGCTGGTTTCGCCCTCTATACTACAGCCGGAGCTATTGATAACACAGGAACCTCGATCATCACCGGTGATATCGGTACTAATATTGGTGCCATTACAGGATACGAACCACCTTCTGTTGTAAATGGGAGTATTGAAAATGCAAATTCAATAACCGCTCAGGCTGCTGTTGACCTTGATGCTGCCTATGTTCAGTTATATTTCACACCAGCAAATTTTACAAGTCATACTCCCGCATTTGGAGGTGGTGAGACACTTACTCCGGGAGTGTATTCGATAGCTGCTGCGGGATCCATTGGTGGCAATCTCATCTTAGATGGACAAGGAGATCCTAATGCAGTATTTATTTTTAAGTTTGGAGGAGCATTTACGACAGGTGCTTCTGCTACCGTCATGCTAATCAATGGTGTAGCCGCGAGCAATGTGTTTTGGATAGCAGAAGGGGCAATTGCCATGGCGGCGTCAACTACCATGAAGGGAACTTTAATAGCAAATAACGGTGCCATTTCAATGGGTGCCAATGGAACCTTACAGGGAAGAATGCTTTCAACTACAGGTGCTATCTCGACGTATGCAAACACCATTACCATAGAGGACGGTTCTTTCGCTCTTCCGATCCAATTATATTCATTTACAGGGAACTGTAACAAACAAAAAGTTCTATTAGAATGGAGTACAGCCACGGAAATAGAAAATAATTTTTTTAGTATAGAACGGAGTGAAGAAGGACTAAACTGGCACATTCTTGGGACCATTACAGGATCAGGAAATTCAAATACTATTAAGCACTATTCATACACAGACAATCAACCTTCTAATAAGAAATCCTTCTACAGATTAAAGCAAACAGATATTACTGGATTTGATACGTATGGTGCAGACATTGCAATCAAAAATTGCTATGATCAATCTTATAATTTCTCCATTTATCCAAACCCATCTAAGGGCCAATTCGATTTATTGTGTCCTGGCGCTATGGACCACCCCTGTTTAATTGAGATTTACAATGTCCAGGGTCAAAAAGTATACACGGCATTTAATTTTATTTCGAAATTCGATTTAGGAAACAAAGCACCAGGGATATATTTTATGAATGTGCAAATGAATTCTAATCCTAAATGGCTAAAACTAGTATTACAATAAGGTTGAAATAAAAAATAATATTCCTGATATCGTACCCAGGTGAGATATTTAATTCCATTTGAAAATCGGGGGTAAGCCTAAGAATTTATTTTACTAAAATAAATCAAGTGATTCTACAATACAAGGAAAAGTAGGGTCATTCATTCTAAATTAGAAAAAAATTCTTTGTATGTCTTGCTTTTGGTATCCCCAATTGTCCTATTAGGAATGTATACGAAATACAATCTCCACGGAGTTCTCTGACTTTTTGTAAAAAAAAAGTATCCGGGAGCTCTGTTTTTTTTATCTCCGTTAGCGGGATATATTTAAATTAATATTTGAAAATATTTTCAAAACTCTTAGCATAATCTAATACATTATAATCATAAAATCTCGTCCCGGCAATTCAGCTAAGTGCCGGGAATGTGGAGATGTTGAATGCAGAATAAAATAATTGACTGCATTAATTCTTTGATCTATATAGTTTATAACCAATCTCTGCTACTATGCAGATGGGCTTTTACTTATTCACCTAACTTATACTAAATAAATAAATCATTTATTAAATCAAATCAAGTAAATGGACAACACACAAAAAAAATTACCTGAGCATGTTGATGCTGGATTATTACAAACCAATCCTGACGGATTTTAGAATGCCCGCTTTTTAAGTTATTTTCGCCCGGCATTCATCAAAATTTATCAACTATGAAACTAAAATTCATATTGTTTCTCTTTTCCATTGGCATGCTGGCTTGTATGAAAAAAAAGGATAATAATGTAGTTCAATTGTCCGGGATTCCAATTCAGGGGACCTGGCAGCTTATATCAGGAACGTTGATTGAAAAAGGAGATACTTCTGTAACGGACTACACCAAAAATATTTCTTTTATTAAAATCATTAATGCCAG
This sequence comes from Saprospiraceae bacterium, assembly GCA_040007895.1. GTDB lineage: Bacteria > Bacteroidota > Bacteroidia > Chitinophagales > Saprospiraceae > JADJLQ01. Next base: position 9,841 of record JBDTUE010000029.1, read on the forward strand.
TCATTTTGCTTTTTTACAACATGATTTGAAGAAAGGCAAAGATTCAGTTGCAGTGTATTCTTCCGGTGGAGGCAGTTATTCCCTTCAGGATAGCTTATACACTGAGCACCTGGAATATTGCAGTGACAGGGTCTGGGAGGGCAACGACTTCAAGTTTACGATCGAAGTAAAGAATGATACATTTATTCAACGGGGTGTTGAAATAGTAGAAAGCGCTGGAGTCAACCGGATAAATATTGAGAGATATAAAAGGGTGAAATAATAATTGCCCTCAAGAGCATTCTCTTACAAAAATTTTCTTCAATACTTTTAAACATCAGGTGACATTCTCTGTTATAGATCTATTCAAAATTTAATTAATCTGCCATAAGTAACCGGGATGGCGAAAAAAATAGATAAACTCATTAAACCTGAAGTCAGTATTTTTTGGTTTCGTCGTGACCTGAGATTACATGATAATACAGGCCTTATTGAAGCATTAAAAAACAGTTTATCTGTATTACCTGTTTTTATTTTTGATACCACCATCCTGGAGAAATTACCTTCAAAACAAGACACAAGAGTCTCTTTTATTCATAGCACCTTATTACATCTGCAGGATGAATTAATAAAACTAGGTAGTTCAATACAGGTGATTTACGGTGATCCGTTAAGTGCATTTCAAAAATTGCATGCGCAATATGTTCTTAGTTCCGTTTATACCAACCATGATTATGAACCGGAAGCCATTTTACGAGATGCCGGCGTTTTAAAATTTCTAAACAGTAAAAAAATCCCTTTCATCACCTGTAAGGACCAGGTTGTTTTTGAAAAATCAGAAATAACAAAACAAGATGGATCCCCATATACTGTCTTTACACCTTATTCCAGGGTATGGAAGGAGAAATTAAATAACCAGAAATTTAAATTGCAAGGATCGACTTCATTGTTTCAGCATTTCTATAAAACTAAATCTATTCCCATTCCGTCTCTTAAACAAATAGGTTTCACAGACCTAGGAGTAAAGTATTCGCCTCCAATCATCAATAAAACAATAATTCAGAATTACGAGGAAACCAGAAATATCCCCTCGCTGGAAGGAACCACCAAACTAAGTGTTCACCTTCGTTTTGGAACTATCAGTATCCGGTCCTTAGTCAATGTGGCTTTAGATTTAAATGAGCAATGGCTTAATGAATTAATATGGCGGGAGTTTTTTATGATGATTTTATTTCACTTTCCATATGTAACACAATCCTGTTTTAAGAAAAAATACAATACCATTCCATGGCGAAATAATGAAATTGAATTCAAGAAATGGTGTGAAGGGAATACCGGTTATCCACTCGTAGATGCAGGTATGCGGGAATTAAACGAGACGGGATTCATGCACAATAGGGTAAGGATGGTGGTGGCCAGTTTTCTTACCAAACATTTATTGATCGACTGGCGTTGGGGCGAAGCATATTTCGCTGATAACCTTTTAGACTACGAACTCTCATCCAATAATGGCAACTGGCAATGGGCTGCAGGTTGCGGATGTGATGCTGCTCCATATTTCAGGATTTTTAATCCGTCGGAACAAATTAAACGATTTGATCCAGACCTTGTATATATTAAAAAATGGGTTAAAGATCTTGATGAATTCAGTTATCCTCTGCCGATGGTAGATCATAAAGCAGCAAGAGAAAGAGCGTTGAATGTATATAAGACTGCATTGTCTGATTCCCTGATGTAGGCTTTTAATAATTTGGAGGATATCTTGATCGACCTAAATTCTCCGAAAGCAATTCAAGAAACTATGATTTGTACCTATAAGCAAAAAAAACTATCTTAGGCTCTGGTGGAAATGTAAGAGTGTATTAAAAATCAATTCTTTCAATATAGAACAAGGATAGTCAAGTGCAAGTTGATCAAGGCGACCCTGATAAACCCTTAAATTTTCAATTATTCTTAAATAGCAAGCCCTATCTAAATCAAAATTCTTTTTTCATGATTCGAGTTATACTTTTTGGTTATTTGCTATTATCAGTATTTATTGCATCTGCCCAACTAACTTATAAGCTCATTTACAACGACAGCACTTCCTCAAAATTAAATATTCAGATACAATCAGAAACTCTTTGGACAGCTCCTATCTGTTTTATTATGCCCCGATCGGTGCCCGGTACGTATAGTGTTACACTGTACGATCATTTTATTGAAAATCTTTATGCTATTGATGAAATGGGAAAAAAGCATAAAATGGTCAAAGATGAAAATGATGCACCTCGGTGGTACTATTCAGATACCGGCACTATGATTAAAAGTATCACATATGAAGTTCAGGTAGATAATATGGAAAAGAAACTCCCTCCTGCAGATGCATCGGCGATCAGGTCTGATTTTGCCGGCATACTTAATTATTCAGTATTTGGATGGATAGAAGGAACGGAGAATGAACATGTGCAGTGTACTGTTGAAACTTTTACAGGCTGGCCGATATTTACAACTACACATCCTGATGCCAGGCCAAAAGGTCATACCACCTTTAAAACAGCAAACTATTATTCTCTTGCTGATGCACAAATATTTATGGGGCCTGGATTTAAAGTAAAAGAATTTAAAGGTATAGTCCCTCTCTATATTGTATCCTATTCACAAAACGACGAACAATTCCTGGATGACTATGGAAAACAGGGTATCGCCAGCTTAGGCATTTTAAATAATTATTTCGGGGAAATACCTTTTACTCATTATTCTATCTTATTGCGAAATGTCATCCCTCTCCTACCGGGACATTATGGTGCATTTGGAATGGAACATCTGCAGAGCTCTACTTTTTTTGGAGACACTTCGGGTTTGAGAAAAGGACCAATGAGCGAGGATGATGTAATTCGAACAATGCCGACATTTCTGCATCATATGGGCCATGCATTCATTCCTTTGCGAAGTTATGGAGATACCTATTTACCTCATGTACTTGAAATTCCACCGGTGATTAATACTATTTGGTTTAATGAGGGTTTTATGTGGTTCCTTCCTTATGATACCTTGCGCCTTGATCGAATGAAAAAAAACTTTAATAAAAGTGTATACTCTACTTCGCCCTTAATAAAAAAAATGTCTTTGTTTCAATTATCACAAACTGCATCTACCATGTATGCCCTGGATTTCAGGCTTGGAAGGGCCGTCTATTCCCGCGGAGCTCTGATGGCATTGGAAATGAATGAATATATCAAAAAGAAGTCCTTTGGTAAAAAATCAATGAAAGAAGTCTTCCAGTATTTCTATCTATGGGCAAAAAAGAATAACCGCGCTTTCACCATAGAAGAATTCCCGGTTTTACTCAATAAAGCATGCAATATCGATCTTAAGCCTATATACACAAAATGGCAATTGCCGGTTGATTAATCTTTTGGGGACAAGTTTAAATAATTCCTGAAGACTCTATGGAGTAACCGCACCGGTAAAAAGTCTTTAATAATATTTTTTAAATTTGCAGTAGTGAAAAAAGGGTTAAGCATATTATTACTCCTTGTCTTTGCCCTCAACCTCGGTGGGATACTTCTTGTATTTAAAATTCACCAATTTCAAATCAGGTGTGAGATCAGACGTCATATCAGAAGCGGGATTTGCACCGAGGATATGAAAGTGATATCTATTAAACCGGATGCAGCAGGATCTTTAGCCTGGGAAGATGAAAATGAGTTTTTATTTCAGGGCATGATGTATGATGTGGTCAGAAGAGATACCTCAGCAGATGGATCTATTAATTATTATTGTATATCTGACGACCAGGAAACCATTTTATTCGCTGAACTTGAAGAATCAATAAGGAAAAGTAACAAACAGGAAAACAGATCCCAGGAGCTTACCAAAAAGTTTTTTAGTCTTTTTTTCAATCTTTATTTTGAGAAGAATACCACTTTCTTCACGGCAGCTGATTTGAATGCTTGTCTTCACTGGAATGTTTTCATTGCATACTCTGCTCCATATCTGAATATTGTTTCACCACCGCCCCGGTGGTTGGATTCCATTTGAAAAAAAATATTCAAACTATTTAGAGATAGCCTTTATTACTCACTGATTAGAGGAATACATTTTTACTCCGGGGAGTCTTCATTCTCTGTTACGTAATACTGTATGAATATGTCAATAAATGCCGGGAATGAAAACTTATTTCTTCGGCAATTTCTATCATTAAATCAATTTTTTTAGAACATGAAAAACTTATTTCTACTCTTTGCGAGCTGCCTATTTACATATAACCTGTTCGCTCAAACAACTCAATTAAAAGGACGGGTATTTGACGCTGAAAATAAAAGTCCCCTGGCCAATGCGACCATCCTCGTATCAGGCACCAAAGGAACAGAAACCGATAAGAATGGAAGTTTCAGCATCGATTGTAATAATTCAACGGAAATAACGATCGTTTACATGGGATTTGAATCTTACAATCAAAAAGTTACCTGTGGCGAAGAACTAAACATTGGGCTAGTTCATGCTGTAAACAATCTTAATACCGTCGAGATTACAGCTACATCCGGACAAAACCGGATAAGACTATACCAACCTATTTCAATCTCTAAGCTTGGAACTTCCGAAATAAAAAGAGGCGCAGGCATTCTATTAGACGATGCGGTCAATATCAATATTCCCGGAGTATTTATGGAACGAAGGACATTTTCTGCAGGTCAGCAATTTAATATTCGCGGATATGGTAATGGTGCAAGAGGAACCAATGGTATTAACAGCAATTTTGATGGACAAGGTTCAAAAGTATACCTTAATGGAATTCCTATCACAGATGCGGAAGGAATTACATTGATGGATGATATTGATTTTGGTTCGATCGGAAACATTGAGGTTGTAAAAGGACCTGCAGGTTCACTGTATGGTTTAGCTATTGCCGGAGTAGTAAATTTAAAAACGATTAAACCACAGCCGGGAAAAATATCCGTTGGGCAAGATGTTTTATTTGGAAGTTATGGACTCAAAAGATACACCACTCATTTGCAAATTAGTAAAGAAAGATCTTCGCTCATTGTAAACTATGGAAAACAGCTTTATGACGGATTCATGGCACATACTGCATCAAAAAAAGATTTCGTCAATGTGTTGGGCGAATTAAACCCAAATCAACGACAAAGCATTACCTGTTATGCAGGCTTTAGCAACAGTTATGATGAAAGAAATGGAGAATTAACTACCGATCAATTTAAATTGTTTGACTATTCCGGTAACCCGAGTTATATAAAAAATAATGCACACTCTAACATCATTTCATTCAGAACAGGAGTAGGACATACCTACAAATTCAGCAATTCGATCTCCAATAGTACTTCTGTATTCGGTACAGGACTTATCAGCAATGTATCTTCTGCCGGTGGCTGGACAGACAAATCTTCCATCAACTATGGATTGAGATCTACCTTCGATACCAAGGTACTTTCATCCAATGGTTTTACGCTCACGGGTATCACGGGTGTGGAAGCCCAGGCACAAAATGCTCAGCTATTAGGATATCCGATGTCTGCAGACAGCTTTAACCTTTCAGGCTATAACCTGATCGGTGCATTGAGAAGTGATCAATACTATATTTCAAAAACCATGTCCCTATTTTCCGAATGGACGCTGGCTATGCCGGGGGATCTTTCAGTAACAGCAGGATTGGGATATAGCAGTATGGGCATAGATCTGAATGATCGTTTTTATGTGGCTTCGAATAATAATCCAAAAAACCCAAACGGAACACATAAACCCTCGCAGTATAAAAACAATTTCAACAATATGTTTTCACCGCATATCGCTATCAATAAAGTCATTCTTAACCAGGTGTCTGTCTATGCTTCGTTTAGTAAAGCATTCAAAGCTCCGGTGAGTTCTTACTTTTTTATTCCGCTGACAGGCGAAGTGATTACCGGCCTTAAACCTGAAAAAGGAGCTCAATTTGAAATAGGATCCAAAGGCTCCCTGCTGAAAGAAAGATTAAACTATGATATTGCCTTTTTTAGTACAACATACACAGATAAAATGACCACCGTAGCTGTTCCAAATGCAACCAATACGGCCACCTCTTATGTATACGTTGCCAATGGAGGAAAACAGAAAAATACAGGCCTGGAAGTTTCTCTAAGAGCCACAGTATTGGAATCGGAAAATTTCATTAAAGCAGTCAATCCTTTTATTAATCTTGCGTATTCTCATTTCAGGTATGGCTTATTTAAATATCAACAACTGAGTGCAGATAAAAAATCTATTACCGAAGTTGACTATACGGATAAGATCGTCGCCGGAGTGCCTCCCATTACCTTTAATGCCGGAATCGACTTCGTCACTACATCAGGACTTTATGCCAATGCAACGTATTCCTACCGGGATAAAATGTATTATACTTCTGATAATAAGAATGAATCTAACACGTTTCAACTGCTGAATACAAAAATTGGTTTCGCCCATGAGTTTAATTCTCACATCGGCATAGATGCCTATTTTGGAGTAAATAACATTACAGGCAATCAAAACTATGCTATGGTATTTTTGAATCAATTGCCCGATGCTTATTTGCCTGCACCAAGAGAAGCAAACTTTTTCGGTGGACTTAATTTAAAATATACTTTCTAAAATATCCGGGAGGGGCAGTATTTTTCGGTTGTCCCTCTTTTTAAATTTCTGAATATGAAAAAATATGTAGTCTTGTTTTCGATGGGTTTCATTTTGTTTTCCTGTGGCCGGTTTCAAAACAAGGATGAAAAAAAAGATCAGTCGGTGAGAATGGTTTGTATTGCTAAACAATATAACGAAATCATCTATGCCCTCGGCGCAGAACAGGATCTTGCCGCCGTAGATATTTCAAGTACCTATCCTCCAGAAATAAAAAAGCTTCCTACGGTGGGTTATCATCGCGCATTGAGTGTAGAGGGTATCCTTGCGGCAAAGCCTACTCTGATCCTGCATGATAATAATATCGGACCTGAACCCGTCATAAAACAACTCAACGATTTAAAAATCCCGATGATGGTATTTAAAACCAATGGTACTACAATCGATAGTACCAAAATACTTATTCGTGAAATGGGTGATTACTTTAATAAAAAAGAACGGGCCGATCAACTTTGCAATAAACTTGATAGTGATATGGTGGTTGCCATAGATCAAAGTCACCAATTCAAAGACAGCCTCAAAGTATTGGTTATTCATTTCGGACAGGCTTCAAATGTATTCCTGGTGATGACCCGCAATAGTGTTGCTGCCAAAATGATTCAATGGGCGGGTGGTAAGATGGCTGTCGATGACCAAAGAGGTATGAAACAATTATCCGCAGAAGTGGTTGCAGCATCAGATCCCGATGTAATTCTATTGACGGACTTTGGTTATGATCGCCTTGGTACCAATGAAAAAATTAAAGAGCTACCGGGAGTAGCTGGTACTGCAGCAGCAAAAAACAACCGGATATATCGTGTAGAAGAACACGATATGGTGTACCTGGGACCAAGAACCGGCGAAATTGTTCTTGCACTTCAAAAACTTATTCATCAAGGTGCATCTAAATAAAGTCAATACACCGGTTTTTCCGGTGCTCTCCGTCATGCTTATTTTAATTATGCTGATGTCTGCACGATACGGTGCGGTGTACATCAGTATCGATGAGATTTTTTCAGCGATGAATAAATATTTTTATGTTCCAAATGAGATGACGCTTAATGAAAGGATTTTTATGGAGATCCGTTTGCCCCGTACTATTTTATGTGTATTGGTAGGGGCTAGTCTTGCAGTAGGTGGCACCTTATTGCAGGCATTGTTTAGAAATCCCATCGTAGAACCCGGCCTGGTGGGTACATCGAGTGGTGCTGCTTTCGGGGCCTCCTTATATTTTGTATTAGGTGCTACATTTAAATGGAATACCGGTGAATGGACTTTACCCATAGCGGCATGTGGTGGTGCTATCGTATCCACTGTATTGGTTTTTATATTATCTCAATCGAAAGAAACAGGAAGAAGTTCTATTGTCGCGCTCTTGCTTACAGGAATAGCCATCAATGCTTTGTGTATGAGTGGCGTTGGTTTTTTGTCCTATATAGCCAGAGACCCTCAAGCCCGATCTATAACTTTTTGGGGTTTGGGGACCCTGTCGGGAGCAAACTGGCATGCCGTATTCATTGTTGGGGTATCGACTATTAGTTGTGTGATCATTGCTTTGCATTATGCTAAACATTTAAATGCTTTAATCCTGGGAGAAGACGAAGCCCATTTTTTAGGAATCAATATCAAAAGATTAAAACTGGTCGTGCTCGCCATCAATGTAGTGATGATTGCGGTAGCTACTGCTTTTGTCGGTGTGATCAGTTTTGTAGGACTGGTAGTACCTCATCTGCTACGGATGATCCATGGTTCTGATAACCGGTATTTAATCCGGAACAGTATCCTGCTTGGTGGGATACTTTTAGGAATCGCAGATCTTACAGCAAGAATGTTATTTCGCCCTGCAGAATTGCCAATCGGAATAGTCACCTCGGTAATAGGTGTGCCTGTATTTATTTTTTTATTGCGAAGAAAAAATTATTTTTTCTGAGATGCTTAGTGTTGAGAATATATCATACCAGGTTGGAATAAAAAAACTTCTTGATGACGTTTCCATGGAGTTTGAGCCAGGCAAAATGAATCTCATCATAGGGCCGAATGGAGCCGGAAAATCTACTCTGATTAAAATAATTTGCAATCAAATTCAACCGAATAAAGGAATGGTGCTTTACGGGGGAGAAAATATCATCCACTTTTCTTCTGGAAGACTTGCAGCCATTCGTGCAGTTTTATCTCAGAATATAGAAGTGGCTTTTCCTTTAACTGTAAGGGAAATAGTAATGATGGGTAGATATCCTCACTTTACCGGCAAACCTAATCCATTAGATATTAAAGCCTGTGAAGAAGCCATGGACTTTTTTGATGTTTCGGATATGGCGGATAGAAATTACCTGACTTTAAGTGGTGGCGAAAAACAACGAACTCATTTTGCACGGGTAGCTGCACAAATCTGGTGGCCGTCAAATGATAACACCCGGTATTTAATTTTAGACGAACCCCTTACTTTTCTAGATGTGTTTTACCAGTTTGATTTTATGAATAAACTGGTCAGTTTGATGAAACAACATCATATGGTCATAGTTGGTGTGGTTCATGATTTAAATCTCGCCGCTAAATATGCTGACTATTTAGTTCTATTGCATCAGGGTAAAGTCCTTGCGTCCGGAAAAACAGAATCTGTGCTCACTAAATCAACTATAAAAACAGCATATCAGTTGGAACCGGATATTCATATGTACCAGGGATCTTTGCGCCTGATTTTCTAATATCGACTATCAGGAACCTTCAGAAAGGGATCCTGATAAAGACTTAAAGTAGACTTACCTTGTAGCTGATTTTTATGAGTATCGGCAAAAATATTTTTTTATTTATTATACTTCTGGTAATCTGCCAATGTAAAAATCAACAGGATGGCAAAACCGATTCCCCTACTCTATTCAAGCTGATACCTGCCGCTCAGACGCATATTACTTTTTCCAATGACCTGACCTATTCTGAACAATTTAATGCCTATACCTACCGCAATTTTTATAATGGTGGCGGCGTCGGTCTTGGAGATATTAATAATGACGGCCTGCTCGATATTTATTTCTGTGGCAATCAGGTGGATAGTAAACTCTATTTAAATAAAGGCAATCTTCAGTTTGAGGATATCACCGAGCAGGCAGGTGTTGCCTGTGCCGGGGTATGGGCGAGTGGAGTCGCTTTTGTTGATATTAATGGGGATGGGTTCCAGGATATTTATGTTTGCAAATCCGGTAAGCCCGGAGGTAATAACCGGAACAATGAATTGTTCATTAACCAGGGCAAAGAAGGGAATTTTAAATTTATTGAATCCTCCAAAGAATACGGATTGGACAATACGGGACTTTCTACTCATGCGGCCTTTTTTGACTACGATAGGGATGGTGATCTCGATTGTTATTTGCTCAATAATTCAATACGCACTGTTGGTGCTTATGATTTGAGAAAAGATCAACGGAATATTCCGGATACACTAGGAGGCAATAAACTCATGCGAAATGATTCAGGTCATTTCACCGATGTAAGTAAACAAGCCGGAATCTATTCAAGCGCTATCGGCTTTGGTCTTGGTGTCAGTGTAGGTGACCTTAATGGAGATACCTGGCCTGACCTTTATGTAAGTAATGATTTTTTTGAACGGGATTATTTATATCTCAATCAACATGATGGTACATTTAAAGAAATCATCGAATCAAGCATGCCTGAAATCAGCCTTAATAGTATGGGGGCTGATATGGCCGATATCAATAATGATGCATTGCCTGAAGTATTTGTTACAGATATGCTACCGGAAACCGATGCGCGTTACAAGACTAAAACCACTTTTGAAAACTGGGAAAAATATCAACGCAATGTACAGAATGGATATCATCATCAGTTCATACGCAATGCGCTGCAACTTAACAGAGGTCATATGAAATTCAGTGAGATCAGTCGTTACTCAGGAGTTTTTGCAACAGACTGGAGTTGGGGTGCTCTCATCTTTGATATGGATATGGATGGCTATAAAGATATTTTCGTAGCCAATGGTATCTACAAGGATCTTACAGACCAGGATTATCTAAATCTGTATAATGATCCCGAGACAATTCATGGTCTGATGAAAACAGAAACCAATGTCATCAAAAAATTAATCGATGCTATTCCATCCGAGCGATTGCCCAATTATGCTTTTCAAAATCAATTTGGGTTACCGGATACACCTTCCATAACTTTTGTAAATAAGTCTACTGACTGGGGACTTTCAACCCCATCTTTTTCGAATGGATCTGCCTATGGCGACCTTGACAATGATGGTGACCCTGACCTGGTCATTAATAATACCGGTATGCCTTGTTTTATTTATCAAAACATGTCTCGTGAATTATTGAATGCAGCATACCTGAAGTTTGATATAAAAGGAAGTGGAAAAAATACAAAAGCCATTGGTAGTCAAATCACGGTGTACAAAGGAGATCAAAAATATTTTCAGGAGATTCATCCTATGCGAGGTTTTGAATCTTGTGTCGATCCAAGACCGCTATTTGGTTTAGGCAATATCAAGGAAGTGGACTCTATCCATATCGTATGGCCTGACGGACTGTTAACCCGCATTGGTCCAACGAAAACCAATCAAACCATTTCCTTATCTCAAGAACAATCCATAAGCTCAACTGGATCAAACAAACAATCATCTTTTGCTACTATAACGCAATCTGTCAATGATCAATTAACAATCAATCAATCCCCAATTTCACCGGTTACCATAAAGGGACTTCAGTATACTCATCACGAAAATATATTCAATGATTTTGAACGCGATCGTTTATTGTTCAATATGATTTCCAGAGAAGGCCCGGCTATGGCTATCGGTGACTTGAATGGAGATCATCTTGAAGATGTATATATCGGACATGCCATGAACTCATTGCCTGCTTTATTCCTTCAAAGAAAAGATGGAAGTTTTGAATCAAAGAAAGTAAATGCATTTATGGCCGATTCCGCTTCAGAGGATACCGATGCTACTTTTTTTGATGCTGATCAGGATGGAGACCTGGATCTCTATGTATGCAGTGGTGGCAATGAAGTACCTTCTATCTCCTCATTATTGGCAGATAGGTTGTATATAAATAATGGGAAAGGAGATTTTACGAAATCTCCTCAGTTATTACCTTCGTCCAGGTTCGAAAGTACATCTTGTGTGAAGCCGTGCGATTATGATCAGGATGGAGATGTAGATTTATTTGTTGGTGTGCGGTTGGTTCCGTTTAATTATGGTATTCCCTGTAATGGTTATATACTAAATAATGAAAAGGGGATATTTAAACCTATAGATGTACCCGATTTATTAAAAACTGGATTGATTACAGATGCTACGTGGATTGATATAGATGGTGATAAAGATCAGGACCTGGTCATCTGCGGAGAATGGATGCCAGTCACGGTATTAATCAATAACCAGGGAAAATTCAAAAATGAAAATCTCAAATATCACCTCGATCAATCTCCGGGTTTATGGCAAACGATCTATGCGACGGATATCGATCTGGATGGTGACATTGATCTTATTGGTGGCAATTGGGGTCTTAATTCAAGAATAAAATCTTCAGCGGAAAAACCGGTTCAATTGTACATTAATGATTTTGATCAAAACGGTTCCGCAGAGCAAATTCTGACTATCTATAACGGAGATCGTTCATTACCAATCACCTTGCGCCAGGACCTGGTCATGCAGATCCCTTCACTCAAAAAGAAATATTTAAAGTTTGAAAATTATAAAAATCAAACTATAACGGACATCTTCACTCCAGATCAATTAATCCGCTGTCTTACATTGGAATGTAAGTCAACGGCTTCAACTGTTTTCGTACAGGACCATGGTATATTTACTTCAAAACCCTTGCCTTTTGAGACTCAATTATCCCCTGTCTTTTCTATTTTATGCAAAGATCTTAATGATGATAACCTGCCTGATCTTCTGCTTGGGGGCAATTTCAGTGCTTCTAAACCCGAAATTGGCAGCTATATGGCTAATCCTTTGACCCTGTTATTCCAAAAAAAGGATCATAGTTTTGAATCAGTCAATATCAATTCAAACTCGACAGAAGTAAGAGCCATCTTGCCACTCAGGATCCGGGACAAAACGTATTACCTGGTAGCCAATAATAATGGAGCTTTGGAAGTTTTTGGACGAGGAAAATAATTAACGATATATTGAGTTATGTGGTCGATACCCCTCGGCATACTTTGTTATCTTTGCAACCTGTTAAAACCTAACTAACCTGTGACTCGCATTTTTGTTTTCTTTGCTCTCTCCATTTTTTTATTTTCTAATTGCAAAACAAAATATCAAAGGACTCTTGAACGGGAATTAGCGAGTGGTATACATCATGACAGTTTATTTTTAGGACTGGCACTGGGCATGGAGGGAAAAAAGTTTTATGCAATCTGTTGGGACCTCAATAAATCCGGCAAAATGATCCAGGGCCCGAATAACCTGAGTGCCCGCTATACATTAACTGATGAACTGAAAGCGCCAACACACATGGATTTTTATCCTACTTTTAAAAATGATACGATCGTAGAGATGCCTGCCCTATTTACATATCGGGATTGGGCCCCATGGAATAAATCATTAGTTGCTGATTCCTTATTAGTGGATGTCCTGCACCTGACTGAAAAATGGTATGGTCCGGGCCTCTTTGAAATTACCAATAAAAAGAAAGGTAATCTATGGGTAAAAGTTGATGGTAACCGCAGAATAAAAATTTCTAAAGAAGAGCCCAATGCTGTACGAATGATCATCACCGATATGGCTAATCCTCCCATAGCAATCCATTAAGCATATGTACTCCCGGTGGTTTGTATTAATCTTAGCGAACGTCATCCTGTTTTCCTGTAAACAGAAATCCGCTTCACCGGATACGGATACACTTTTTAAATTGATACCATCATCGTATTCTCATATCGACTTTGCTAACAATTTGAAGTATGACCGCAACTTCAATATTTATAAGTATAGAAATTTTTACAATGGCGGAGGTGTAGCGATTGGTGATATTAATCATGATAGTTTGCCTGATATCTATTTTACGTCCAATATGGCAAAAAATAAATTGTACCTGAACAAAGGCAATTTTCATTTTGAAGATATTAGTGCTAAAGCAGGAGTACAAGGTACCAAGGCCTGGTCCACCGGTGTATCTATGGCTGATGTCAATGGCGATGGCTGGCTCGATATCTACGTATGTAATTCGGGTGATATTAAAGGGGATAATAAAGAAAATGAATTATTCATCAATCAACAAGATGGAACATTTAAAGATATGGCCATGGAATATGGCTTGAATGATAAAGGCTATTCAACGCATGCCGCATTTTTTGATTTTGATAAAGATGGTGATCTCGATATGTACCTACTGAATAATTCATACAAAGCCATCGGCAGTTTTAATCTTAGAAATAATATCCGGGAAACAAGAGATACCCTGGGTGGAGACAAATTATTCAGAAACGATAACAATCATTTTGTAGATGTAAGTGATATGGCAGGTATCTACGGCAGTTTGATTGGGTTTGGACTTGGTGTTACGGTAGGCGATGTCAATCAGGATGGCTGGCAGGATATCTATGTAAGCAATGATTTTTTTGAACGGGATTATTTGTATATCAATCAGCAGGATGGGACATTCAAAGAAGATCTTATCAATGAAATGCGGTGTACCAGTGCTGCATCCATGGGAGCAGATATGGCGGATATCAATAACGATGGTCATCCTGATATTTTTGTCACCGACATGTTACCTTCTTCGGAGCAGAGATTAAAAACCAAGACTACGTTTGAAGATTGGAACAAATATCAATACAATGTAAAGAATGGCTATTATCATCAGTTTATCCGCAATGTACTTCAACTCAATAATGGAGATGGTTCTTTTTCAGAAATAGGAAGATTGGCAGGTGTCCATGCTACTGACTGGAGCTGGGGAGCCCTTTTATTTGACATGGATCTGGATGGCAATAAAGATATATTCGTTGCGAACGGGATATACAATGATCTTACGGATCAGGATTACCTCAGTTTTATCTCGGATGCCAGCACGATTCAAAACATTACTAAAGATGATAGTGTAGACTATAAACAATTGATAGATTCTATACCCAGTGAAGCTATTCCAAACTGTGCATTTAGAAATGAAGGACATGATTTTACATTTACTAATAATGCAGCTGCCTGGGGATTAGGAACTCCATCTTTTTCTAATGGTTCAGCATATGGAGATCTCGACAACGATGGTGATCTCGATCTGGTCATCAATAATGTAAACATGCCTTGTTTTATATATCAAAACCAGGCTACAACAAAACTCAGCCATCATTATCTGAAAATAAAACTTAAGGGTTCGGATAAGAATACGCTCGCCTATGGTAGCCAGATCAACCTGTATGCAGATCATCAAAAACAATACATGGAGTATATGCCTATCCGTGGATTTGAATCGAGTATGGAACCTGTCTCCGTTTTTGGATTAGGAGATAATGTATTGATTGATTCATTGATTGTTACTTTTCCGGACGGATCTATAATAAAAGAAAATAATGTAAAGGCAGATCAGACAATATACATCGATCAGAAAAATGCTATAAAGAAAGGACATCCTTTGAAATCAATGTCTTTCCAGGCTGATAAAAATCGAATGGCTGAAAACACATTATTTAGTTTAACTTCTATTCCCGGCATTGACATTAAACATGTGGAAGATGATTATTCAGATTTTGATCGTGACCGGTTATTATATCAGATGTTGTCTAATGAAGGTCCTAAACTATCCATCGGTGATCTAAATGGAGACGGACTGGATGATATTTATATGGGTCAAGCCAAAGGCACCGCCAAATCAATATTGATCCAAAAACCAAATGGATCTTTTATGAATTCTAAACCTAACGTATTTGAAAGTAGTATTCAAAGCGAAGATATCGGTAGTGCATTGGTAGATATTGACCATGATGGTGACCTCGATCTGTATGTCTGTTCAGGTAGTAGTGAAGATGCAGAAATATCCACTAATCTGATGGACAGGTTATATATCAATGACGGTAAAGGAAACTATACTTTATCACCACAAATTCTTCCAACATTTAAATTTGAATCTACATCTTGTGTCCGTTCATGTGATTTTGATATGGATGGTGACATGGACTTATTCGTCGGGGTAAGACAAAAACCATTTTATTATGGCGTTCCTGTCAATGGGTATATTTTGATAAATGATGGAAAAGGGAATTATAAAACTAATGCTTCAGGAGATAATACCCTTAAAGATTGCGGTTTAATCACGGATGCCGCCTGGGCAGATGTCAATAATGATAAAACGCCGGATCTCATCGTATGCGGTGAATATATGCCGGTTAAAATTTTTCTGAATAACCCTAAGACCCATACACTTGAACTTTCCAATCAAAATATCCCGAATGGTTATTGGAATACCATCATAGCGACTGACCTGGATCATGACGGAGATATAGACCTGGTAGCCGGCAATCATGGATTGAACTCAAGGTTCAAAGCAGAATCCGGTAAACCAATAAAAATGTATGTCAATGATTTTGATCGCAATGGTTCGGTAGAGCATTTATTGACCAGTTACCGGGATGGTCAGGAATATCCGTTCACATTAAAACATGATCTTATAGCACAGATGCCGGTGCTTAAGAAAAAATATCTTCACTATTCATCTTTTGCAGGTCAACATGTTCAGGATTTTTTTCCGGAAGTATCGCAGTCTACTACGTTGGTAGATAGCGTCACCTGGTTACGGACAAGTATCTTATTAAATGATGGTAAAGGAAATTTCTCCATCAAGCCATTACCGGTTGAAGCTCAGTTCTCCCCGGTCTATGCTATTTATACAGATGATTTTAATCATGATGGTCTTCAGGATATTCTATTGGGAGGTAATCAGTACCGTACTAAACCTGAGACGGGTCGTTATGACGCATCCTATGGTCTGATCATGATTCAATCACCAGATCATTCATTTCATTCTATATCTGCGGAAGCATCCGGTATCCATATTATCGGAGAGGTCAGAGATATTAAACCCATACACATCAAAGGCAAAAAGTACATCCTCGTAGCACGGAACAATGATTCACCTTTAACGTATAGCCTTCGATGAATAAAGTTTTTCTTTATTCTTTGCTCTTTTTTTTAATGGCATGGAGTGCATGCAGTAAAAAATCGAATCAATTATTTTCATCCGTCTCACCGGAACAAAGTGGAATCCAGTTTTCGAATACCCTCACACCGACGGATAAACTCAATATCATCGAATATCTGTATTTCTATAATGGCAGTGGTGTAGCAGCCGGAGATATCAATAATGATGGATTGCCAGATATCTATCTGTCATCCAATCAACATGAAAACAAACTTTACCTCAATAAGGGGAATTTAAAATTTGAAGATATTAGCCAATCATCTAATACGGCATGTCCCGGTGATTGGAAGACCGGTGTATCTATGGTGGATATCAACGGAGATGGATGGTTAGATATTTATGTGTGTGAAGTAGGTGATTATAAATCGATTCATGGAAAAAATCAATTATTCATCAATAATCATGATCTGACATTTACAGAACGGGCTGCGGAATATAAACTGGATATCACCTCCTTTTCTACCCAGGCAGCCTGGCTGGATTATGATCACGATGGAGATATCGATATGTATTTATTATCACATTCGGTCCATTCCACGGATAGTTACAGGGACACCAGTATCAGGCATATAGTCGATACTTTAAAAGGTGACCGCCTTCTGAGGAATGATGGAGGCCATTTTGTCAATGTAAGCCAGGCAGCAGGGATATTGAGCAGTCCAATTGGATACGGACTGGGGATAGCTATATCTGATCTGAACAATGATGGTTGGCCGGATATATTGATTGGCAATGATTTTCATGAGAATGATTATCTCTATATTAATAATCAAAACGGTGGTTTTGTTCAAAGTCAGACTACTTCATTTGGACACACCAGCACATTTGCAATGGGCAATGATATAGCTGATGTCAATGGCGATGGATTGATGGATATAGTCAGTCTCGACATGAAACCGGATGATGAAGTCGTATTGAAAAATTCTGTTGGCACAGATCCCTATGATATCTATCAATACAAAAAAGAAAGAGGTTACCAATTCCAATATCCAAGGAACACTTTTCAATTGAATCAATATGTTGATGGCAAAGGCATTCCATATTTTAGTGAAATAGGTCAACAACTCGGTATTGCCAGGACGGATTGGAGCTGGACTCCGCTTTTAGCTGATTTCGATAATAATGGTTACCCTGATCTTTTTGTTGCCAATGGAATTAAACAACGACCTAACGATCTGGATTATCTGAAATATTATTCCGGGCTGAATGGTACTGCCGGTACGGATGCAAAAAACCTGGTTGCAAAAATGCCGGATGGTAAAGCAAAGAATTTTTTCTTTTCTCAAACTTCTCC
>JBDTUE010000030.1:0-27415 GCA_040007895.1 Saprospiraceae bacterium
TAAACGCAGAATAACCATTCATGAACTTTAATTTGCAATCGTTTATATCACACCGCTACGGGGACCATATCATGAAGTATTCACTCAAATCTATTTTATTTTTTAGTTTTTGTATTGGACTGATTATTAACCTGAAGGCTCAATCGGACACTATTCTGCCTTTTATGAGTTATGACCTGGCCAAGTTATACGAAGTAGGTAAAATTACTATAACAGGTACTTTTAATAGCGACCCGAATGCTATAATTGGCGTGACAGGTCTTAAAAGTGGTTCTAAAATCACTATCCCCGGGCCGGAAATCCAAAAAGCTATCCGCTCATTATGGGGGCTTAAACTCTTTACAGAAGTAGATATCATCAATAAAGATGTACAGGATGGTATCATGGATATTGAAATCAAACTTTTGGAAAAGCCCCGACTTGCCCGATACAGTTATACCGGGGTCAAAAAATCATATCACGAAGACCTGAATAGTAAATTAAAAAGATTCATTGGAAAAAATGATGTGGTCAATGAAAACAAAAAACAAGTCACTGTAAATGAAATTAAAGATTTTTTCATCGGCAAAGGATTCTATGATGTAGGAGTCAAAGTATTAGAAAAGAGGGACAGTAAAATGCGGAATGGGGTGGTTCTTGAATTTGTAGTGGACCCTCAGGAACGTGTGAAAATAGATGAAATAATATTCAATGGGAATACTGCGGTTTCAGATAAAAAACTGAGAAGTAAAATGTCGGATACCAAACAAAAAGGTAAAATATTCGGCAAATCAAAATTAGTGCGTGAAGACCTTGAAAAAGATAAAAATAAACTGATCAAATACTACAACAATGTAGGTTACCGCGACGCGAGAATTGAAAGTGATAGTGTATATCGGGATGAACATGGTGCTCTTAAACTCAAATTAAATATTGCTGAAGGAGATAAATTTTATTTTGGGAATATTAGCTGGAAAGGAAATTCTGTACAGGATGACAAAAGGCTCAACAGTTATCTCGGTATTAAGAAAGGTGATGTCTATGATAAAGAATTACTGGAGCAAAGACTTAAATACAGCCAGGATGGCAGAGATGTGAGTAGCCTATATATGGATGATGGATATTTGTTTTTTAGAGTAGACCCCACAGAAGTATCTATCAATAAGGATAGCATAGATATTGAAATGAGAATCTATGAAGGACCTCAGGCTACTATAGATAAAGTCATTATTACAGGCAACGATCGCACGCATGAACATGTCATCAGGAGGGAATTACGTACCCTTCCTGGAGAAAAATTTAGTCGGGCTGCAATCATTAGAAGTCAGCGCCAGATCATCAATCTTGGATATTTTGATCAGGAGAAAGTAGCACCTAATACGGATGTACATCCTGAAAGAGGTACAGTAGACATTATCTATTCTGTGGCGGAAAAACCATCAGATCAATTGGAATTATCTGCAGGCTGGGGTGGATTCCAGGGAGTCATCGGTACCCTCGGTGTTACATTTAATAATTTTGCTATTCGCAACCTGTTTAATAAAAAACAATGGGATCCATTACCTACAGGAGATGGTCAAAAACTTTCGCTTCGTGGCCAATCCAATGGAAAATTTTATCAATCCTATAATTTCTCGTTTACAGAACCCTGGTTAGGGGGTAAAAGAGCAAATTCATTTACGCTTGGTGCTTTCCTTACCAAATTTGATCAGTCCTTATTTGGTGCCGGTAAATTGCAGATCACCCGTGGATTTATCGGGTTGGGATCTCAACTGAAATGGCCGGATGATAATTTCGTTACGAACACTACCCTCAATCTTGAAAATATCCTGATAGAAGGTAGTCTTGGCTCAGATCGTTCATTTGTAGATCCACGCAATCGTACACCTATCGTCGGGGGTAACTATAATAACTTTAGTATTAAACAGACATTTGCAAGAAATACAATCTATGATCCCTTGTTTCCACGATCAGGATCCAATATTTCCCTGACTATATCCCTGACTCCTCCGTATTCTTTACTCGGCAGAAAGACTAGTTCTGATGCTACCGCACAGGAACTCTTTAAATGGGTAGAGTATCACAAGTGGAGATTAGACGCACAATGGTATGCTACTCTGACAGGTAAGCTGGTATTGAAAATGCAGGCCAAAATGGGCTTACTGGGATATTATAGTAAGAAAGTCGGTCCTACTCCTTTCGAGCGATTTGAACTTGGAGGTGATGGTCTGAGCAATCAAAACTATGGTATCACCGGTAGAGATATTTTGTCACTGCGTGGCTATGAAGTAGCAGACCTTCTCGCCAATCAGTCATCCAATGGCGGAGCTACCGTCTTCAATAAATTTACTATGGAGCTTCGGTATCCAATCACACTTAATCCCAGTTCTTCGATCTTCTTACTTACTTTCCTTGAAGGTGGTAACGCCTGGATAGGAAGTAAAAACTGGAACCCTTTTGAATTGAAGCGGTCAGCCGGTCTTGGTATGAGGGTGTTCTTACCGATGTTTGGTCTTCTTGGTTTTGATTATGGTTTTGGTTTCGATAAAGTATTTACGGATCAAACAGCTAAAAAATCATATGGTAAGTTTAGTATAATCCTTGGTTTTGAACCAGATTAGAACAGGGTTTTGTAATAGGGTTTATTTTTAATTTATAATTCTGTTTATTCTCTTACACCGTATCTACCACACTGCATTGTATCTTTAGTATTTTCAAAGACATATATTTTGATAAAGAAATCAAACAAACGTACTCCCGTCAGGGCTAAAGCTCCGGTCAAAAATTTTCGAAAAGAAGTTAATCGAAGCACTGAACCAGTCTCAACCGCTAAACCTTCCTCTGATGATGAAATGCGGCTTAATAAATATGTTGCTCTTAGTGGAATCGCTAGTCGTCGGGCCGCGGATGAACTTATTCGCAACGGGAAAGTATGGGTCAATGGAAGTGAAATATTAGAACCGGGTTATCGTATCAAGGAAAAAGATCGTGTTACCTATCAGGGCAAAATCATCAGGCCGGATAAAAACATGATCTATCTACTCATGAATAAACCAAAAGATACAATCACCACAGCTCATGATGAAAAAGGAAGAAAAACGGTATTGGATATCGTTCAAATGAAAATAAAAGAAAGAGTTTATCCGGTAGGTCGCCTGGACCGCATGACCACGGGTTTGTTATTATTGACTAATGATGGTGATCTGGCCAAAACATTAAGCCACCCAAGTAGTGAAGTTCGCAAAATCTATCATGTATTTCTCGACAAAGCTTTGCAGCAAAAAGATTTTGAGAAAATATCAAAAGGGATGATGCTTGAAGATGGCCCGGCAAATATTGATGGCATTAGTTTTATTGATGGTTCTCCGGCTAATGAAGTTGGCATCACCTTGCACTCAGGCAAAAACAGAATAGTGCGCAGAATATTTGAATCACTTGGATATGAAGTCGTCAAACTCGACAGAGTCGCTTATGCAGGATTGACTAAAAAAGATATACCCAGAGGAAACTTCAGACACCTGACTGATAAAGAGGTGACCTTGCTTAAACATTTTGGCAACAGGAAGAGAAAAAAATAGATTCAGCCTTCAATGTATTGTAACATTATATTCATTTGGCCTAAATGAATAAAGTAGGTATTAGCTCAGTTCCTGAATAAATAATATTAAAAAGTAGGAAAAAAATAATTTACTGCTGTAGAATCCGGTACACCTGTTACGATTCGACACTTGGTTTCCTATCTTTAATCCTTAATCACTATTTTAATGTTATGGAATTAGTTTTGCTATTAAGAAAGACTCTGCTCGTGCTTATCCTTATTTTAGTTTCATGGTCTCTACGCGGACAGGCTCCGGTTATTATTCCAATTGAAACTAATTCAACAGTATTGTTGCTTTCGACCGATAAATCGAATCGCCTCTGTATTACATACTTTGGTAAAAAATTGCATGCAACAGCTGATTATACAGGAGTAGCTGCTCAATGGAAACTGAACGATGGTAATGCAGGTATTTATAATGCTGCGTATAGTACCAGTGGTTCGACCAACCTCGTAGAGCCAGCTCTTCAAATTACACACGCTGATGGTAATACTTCCCTTGAACTAAAATATAGTCGTCATACCCTTCAAAAAATAGATGATAATGTATCACTGACTACCGTTGTGCTACGGGACGAGATTTATCCGGTCGAAGTCACCTTGCATTACAAAACCTATTCAAAAGAAAATGTAATAGAACAATGGTCCGTCATTAAAAACAATGAAACAGGAAGTATCGAATTGGAAAAATATGCTTCAGCTAATTTGTATTTTATAGCCAATGATTATTACCTCACTTCCTATCACGGCACCTGGGCTCAGGAGATGCGTCCCGAAGAAGAAAAACTCACTCATGGAATAAAAACCATTGATTCCAAATTGGGAACCCGTGCTGATCTTTATGCACCTCCGACTTTTCAGATTTCTTTTGACAGGCCGGCTACAGAAGATGAAGGAAAAGTGTTGCTTGGTCAATTAGGTTGGTCAGGAAATTTTAAACTTGATTTTGAAGTTGATTCCTATCACGATTTAAGATTATTAGCCGGTATTAATTCTCATGCATCGGAATATCCTTTAGCAGCCAACGAAGAATTCAAAACTCCATCTTTTATTTTTACTTATTCTGAACAAGGTAAAGGACCGGCTAGTATTGATCTTCATCGATGGGCACGCAAATACAGGCTCATGGATGGTAATGGAACACGAATGACATTATTAAATAATTGGGAAGCTACTTATTTTAATTTTGATGAAACTAAACTCGTTGGTTTATTCAAAGGAGCAAAAAAACTGGGTGTAGACATGTTCCTCCTGGATGATGGATGGTTCGCGAATAAGTATCCCCGCAATGGTGATAATGCCGGACTTGGTGATTGGCAGGAGAATGTAAAGAAACTACCCCACGGGATTGGGTACCTGGTCAAAGAGGCAAATGCTGCAGGTGTACAGTTTGGAATATGGGTAGAACCAGAAATGGTCAATCCTAAGAGTGAATTATATGAAAAACATACGGATTGGGTGATTCGTGAAAGCCAACGACCTGAACATTATTTCAGAAACCAATTGGTCTTGGACCTTTCCAATCCGGCAGTTCAAAATTTTGTCTTTGGTGTATTGGATACTTTATTTACCAAAAATCCAGGTATAGCTTTTATCAAATGGGATTGTAATGCAGTCATCTTTAATGCGCACTCACAATACCTGGAAAGGACTAAACAAAAACAATCTAAACTATACGTTGATTATGTGAAGGGACTATATAAAGTTTTAGAACGAATTCGTGCAAAATATCCTAAGGTAGATATGATGTTGTGTTCCGGTGGGGGTGGTCGCGTTGACTACGAAGCCCTTCGATATTTTACTGAGTTTTGGTTGAGTGATAATACCGATCCTCTGGAACGGGTTTTTATACAATGGGAAAACTCTTATTTCTATCCTGCTATAGCTCATTGTAATCATGTAACAGACTGGTCTAAAGTAAGTATGAAATACCGGTGTGATGTGGCTATGATGGGAAAAATGGGTTTTGATATCGTAGTCTCCGACCTTAGTGAAAATGATTTAAAGTCTGCTCAAACTGCGATCCAGGATTATAATAGCATTAAAGATGTCGTGTATTACGGTGACTTGTACCGTATGGTTAATCCGTTTGAACACGATTTTGCATCGCTCATGTTTGTCAATGAACAAAAATCAAAAGCCGTCATGTTTAATTACCTTACAACGAATCGCTACGATTTTAATTATACGATTGCACCTGTAAAATTGAAAGGTCTGGATGCAAACAAAAAATATAAAATTAAAGAACTAAATCTTTATCCCGGTACAAAGTCACCCGTGGATGAAAGCGCAATATATTCCGGAGACTTTTTAATGACTGTAGGTTATAATCCTTCTATTTCATTACGAAGGAAAAGTGTGGTCCTCGAGGTGGATGAATTGAAATAAAGATGATAATAAAAGGATTAAACCAGTTTTAAACATGAAGATTAGTGGCTTCACTTTTCTGAAAAATGCAGATAAACTGTATTACCCTTTTAATGCATCTATTTTATCTATTCTGGACCTCGTGGATGAATTTGTGATTATGCTTGGCCCCTGCGATGCTGATGATCAAACCGAAGCAATCATTCTTGCTTTAAAATCCCCCAAAATAAAATTATTTCATTCAGCCTGGGATCTGGACACCTATTCTGGTGGATCAGAATATGCTCATCAGACGGATTTGGCTAGAAATAAATGTACCGGCGATTGGCTGATCTACCTTCAGGGAGATGAAGTAATCCATGAGGAGGATCATGATGAAATTCGAAAATCCTGTTCTATTCATTTAAATAATACAAGGGTAGAGGGTTTTGTTTTTGACTTCCTGCATTTTTTTGGAGATTACGATCATTATTTTCGTGATCATACCTGGTATAAGAAAGAGATCAGGATTATCAGAAATTTACCTGATATACATTCCTGGAGGGATGCACAATCATTCCGTTGGATACCCCATTTTAAAGGCAATGATTATTTTAGAATTAAGAATACGCGACCATTACAGTGTATTTCAATGAAGGCCAGGATCTTTCATTATGGATGGGTGAGGCCACCACGATTGATGGCTTCAAAAAATAGTACAGCCGCAATTCATTATAAATCATCAATTCACGATTCCTTTTCAGATCAATTTGATTATGGACGTATGGATCGGGCCAGATTATTTAAAGGAACACATCCCACTGTTATGAGTGATCAAATAAAAAAACTCGATTGGAAGGCGATCCTCAGATATTCAGGACCACTTGCAATCAACCGACCTTTGATGAAACATGAAACATGGAAGTATAGAGCTATCCGTTTTATTGAAGAAAAATTATTCGGAGGGGCTGTACTAGGCGGCTTCAAAAATTATACGTTGATTCCCTCAACGTAATAGTTCGACCTTATTTTATAGAATGGCTGAAGGATTTACACAATGAGGAATCACCCCTGATTTTATATAAGATATAATATTCACTGCGGCCAATCTGGACATACCATCCCTGGCTTCGATGGTAGCAGATCCGATATGAGGTAATACACACACATTTTCCATGAACAACAAGGGATTATCTTTTGCCATTGGTTCCGGGTTGGTGACATCCAGTCCGGCACCCCATATGATCTTATTTTGTAAAGCGGTGATAAGATCGGTTTCATTATGGACACCTCCCCGGGCAGTGTTGATAAATATTGATGTTGGTTTCATTTTAGAAAATACCTCATTATTAAACTTTCCCCTTGTCTCATCACTTAACACACTGTGGACAGAAAGCACATCACTTTGAGTTAATAATTCATCGAATTCAACTCGTCGTGCATTCAGGTGTCTTTCAGCATCTTCATTTTTGCTTCGATTGAAATAAATGATATCCATGTCATAGGCTCCTTTGCATCGCTGTGCCATTACCATACCGATAGCACCAAGTCCAAAAATCCCGAGTGTTTTACCATATAATTCCTGACCTAGATTAGCTGTTGGCTGGAAAGCACCCCAACCTCCATCGATGATTTTTTTATAATTATAGAAAAACTTTCTGGAAACGGAGATCATCAATCCAAAGGCAATATCGGCAGTGGCGGCACTGAGTACATCCGGTGTATTTCCGACTGGTATGCCAAGTTTAGTAGCCTCGGGAATATTGATATTATCATAACCTACTGCAAACTGAGAGATCATTTTTAAATGTTTGCATTCATTTAGAAAATGTGGATCTATTTTATTTTCGCCAAGGCTGAGAAGGATATCAACTTGTTTGGCCTCATGAATTAAAATATCCTGAGGTATCGGTTGTTCATTGGGCCAGATCTTTAATTCATATCCTTCATCTTGCAGTAGTTTAATACCTATGGCAGGTATTTTTTTGCTGATAAATATTTTTATTTTTTTTTGGTCAGCCATATTATTTATTTAATGGATTAAATATACTGCGACTTTTCATCCATTGACATGAAACGGAAAATCATTGTTACAATTGGTTAAATGAATGCGATTTTAATAATAATTCAGGAATGATAAGGAGCTCACCTTCCCTTTAAAATCAATCCTCGTATCGTATCATCAATTTCAAAAACCGGGGTCGCTCCTTTATGGGTAGCTACTGATGCACCCATAGCACAGGCATACCGCAAACAATCATCCGGAGTATTACCGGACAAAGCCTTTGAAATAAACATAGCCAGGAATGAATCTCCGCTGCCGACTGTGTCAGCGACTTCCACTTTGAATCCTTCATGTGAATACATACAATCCCTGTCATAATAGGCAGCTCCTTTATCACCCCGGGTCACCAAAACCAAATCCACATCAGGATAAGAATCCAATAAGAGTTTGGCCTGGGCTTGTTCATCTAAGGATTGATTTGAAAACCAGGAAGTAATCAATGCTAATTCATCGTGATTGATTTTAATCCAATCCGTATGTGAAAACAAGTGATGCACTAGATCTTTATTATAGAAAGGAGCTCTGAGATTGATATCGCATATTCGTAATGAAGCAAATGTCCATAGCCTGGCCAGGGTCCTTCTATTGATTTCACTGCGGCAAGCCAAAGATCCAAAGACCACAATGGGTTTGTTTTCTTTTATCAACTTTACCTGACCTTCATTGAGCTTGATAAAATCCCAGGCTGCGGGAGCCTGAATAGTATAAACAGGTTCTTGTTTTTCATTGAATGATACCAGGACTCTACCCGTAGGTTGATCATTCCATTGAACAAACGAAGTAGAAATGTTTTTTAATTTAAGGAATTCAGCTAATTCAAATCCTTCCTGATCTTTACCCAATGCGGTCAGTGGTGATGCATCCATTCCCAAACGATGTAAATGAAAAGCTACATTCATTGGAGCCCCACCAGCCATTTTCCCCTGAGGCAACATATCCCAAAGTAATTCTCCAAAACAGATAATTTTTTCCATTCAAGGACAAATTAAGAAGATTGTCGTTCTTTGAAATAAGATTTAATTCAAATAGCTATTTCGGACTTTTCAGCTGATTCCTGATTAATTCGAGCTTTGCAATATCTTCCAGATCCCTATATCTTCCTGCCCTTATTTTGGCTTCTTTGAGAAATTCATACGGGATAATTGGAATTTCTGTGGATTCATTCAATTTAAAGAATTCAATTTTTTTTTCTGCATCATCAAAATGAATATCGCGGTGAATAACAGTCAGTACATCTATGATATCAGGTAGTTCTCCCAATGAACATTTAAAGTGTTTTGTAAAATCTTCATCCCTGATAATGGCGATATCGGCTTCCGAATATCCCATACATACCAAGGTATTAATAAACGCCACTTTATTTTCATTGCTTGGCCCAATCCAGATATCCATATCCTGAGTATACCGGTGATATCCGTAATAATTAACTGCATATCCACCGATACACATATACCGGAGTTGATTTTGTTTGGCACAATTCAAAAAAAGAATAAATTCTGAATTAACAATATCCATTATAGATCCAGGTGATGTTTCCTGATGGTTATTTTTTTTACAGGAACGAATGGTGCATTCCTGTTTTTGAGTTGTAATTCGGCCAACGCCCGAAGACGATCACGAGGACTGAGCTTGTAATAATAGTTTAAAAAGTAAAGTTCTTGTTCCTCCATCGTATTAAACTTTACTATTTTCTTTTTCATATGGATTAAAAACTCTTATTGTTCTAAGGATGTTTTCCTTACTTCCTCGTAGAACTGCTCATATAAAGGTAAGATGTTTTCAATGTCAAATTCCCTGGCCCGTTCGAAAGCCTGTTGTTTGAATTGAGCCAGTAGTTCTGGTTCTTGTAAAAGCCGGATAGCATGATCAGCCATACTTCTGACGTCACCTACAGGCAGTACGAAACCACTCCGGCCATGAATATTTAACTCAGGCAAACCACCGGCATCGGATGAAATGACCGGCACATGACAAGCCATAGCCTCCAGAGCAGCAAGCCCAAAGCTTTCATTTTCACTTGGGATCAGAAACAGATCACTAATTGCTAAAAGTTCTTCTACGGCATCCTGTTTTCCCAAAAAGCGTACATCATCACAAATATCCATCTTGCGGCAAAGTTCTTCCAGATGTTGTCGTTCAGGTCCATCTCCGATCAGTAACAATTTACTCGGCAACACTTTCCTTACCTCCACAAATATTTTGATTACATCATCCACACGTTTTACCCTCCTGAAATTAGAAGTATGAATCAGTATTTTTTCGCCATCGGGTGCAAGCGCTTTTTTGAAATGTTCTTTATCTATTTTCCGGAAACGCTCGAAGTCAATGAAGTTGTAAATGACCTTGATATCTTTTTTAATATTGAATTTGCTCAGGGTATCCTGTTTCAGGTGTTCTGAGACAGCGGTGACACCATCTGATTGATTTATACTAAATTCTACGACAGGAGCAAAAGAAGGATCAGCCCCCACCAGCGTAATGTCTGTGCCATGTAGGGTGGTTACGACCGGGATCCGGATTCCCTGGGTTTCTAATATCTTTTTGACGATAAAGGCGATCGTCGCGTGTGGGATTGCATAATGCACGTGGAGAAGGTCTATTTTCTCAAATTTGATCACATCGACAAGTTTGCTTGCCAATGTAGTATCGTACGGAGTATATTCAAACAATGGGTAATCGAGGGCATTTACTTCATGGTAATAAATATTGGTTTGAAAATGCCCAAGCCGGGCGGGACGTTTATAAGTAATAAAGTGAACTTCGTGACCTCTTTTTGCCAAACCAATACCCAATTCCGTTGCTACCACCCCGGAGCCACCAAAGGTGGGGTAACAGACTATACCTATTCGCATTTTTTTGAAAATTATTTAACTATTAAAAAAGAAAGACAAATATGAGGAAGTATATGTTCATGATGCCGGGCTCATTTTTATCTGAAGAAAACATTTATTGTATAATAGGTTCATTATGTGCTATTTATATTAAACGAAGTTAATTATTTGTAAAATATTTAGGAAAGATTAATAAAAAGTTGAAAATTTGGACCCATTTTTGACATTATCTCTACTTTGAATTAAATGTGAAGAGGGTTTAAAATTAAAACATAACTTTCTTCTGTCTATCGTGTGATTATGAAAATACCAGCTCCTGATTATCAAGCTGCAGAGATTGCGATAAAACATAAACTGGAGGGTGCACTCCCTGATAGTCTTACCTACCATGGACTTCATCATACCATGGATGTTCTACAGGCTGGTATGACAATAGCTGCTACGGAAAAGGTGACCGAGAAAGAACTTCAACTTCTTCGATTAGCAATATGGCTTCATGATTCCGGATTCACCAGTAAATACCGGGGACATGAAGAAGAAGGATGTAAGATTGCTAAAAAGCTTTTACCAAAGTTCCATATTTCCGGTAGCGATATAGAAATCATTTGTGGCCTGATCATGGCTACTAAAATCCCTCAGACTCCAAGTACTTTATTGGAAAAGATCATCTGCGATGCAGATCTCGATTACCTGGGTCGCAAAGATGTATATGAAATCGCGGACACGCTTTACGTTGAAATCAGGAGACACGTCAATAAAATGAGCGGAGATGAATGGAATAATCTTCAAATCAGTTTCCTCGAAGCGCACAACTACTTCACCAAATACGCAAAAAAACACCGATCGCCTGCGAAATTGAAGTATCTCAAAGAATTAAAGAAAAATAAGATTACGGTTTAATCAGTATTTTAATCTTCTTAAACCTTTTATGTAAGCACATCCTTAAATAAGGTAAAACCTGCCTTGTTTGACCTGATCTTCAACATCACCGAATAGAACGTAGTAAGTATGTCCCATTTAAAGAAAGATAGTTTTCGATGTTGGACAGACCTGCATGGTTTTGTTTATCTGGTGCCGGGACATTGGGCAAACCACGCAGGTCACTGAATCAACAAATTATTAAGAGTAAACCTGGATCAACAACGTTTTTTAATTAACTCATCATTTGTTAAACCATCTCCTGGCTTTTCTTTACAAAGTCACTCAGTTCAGCTCCGGTAAGCATATTCTGATTTAATAAAGCCAACCGGTATAAATGTTTTGCAATTTCTTCCTGCCGATTTGTATCTGCATGGATCAGTTTGTTGGCAATAACAGGATGATTACCATTTATGATTACCTGGTACGAATCAGGAAATAAGTCAGATCCCATCCCCTGCATCATCTGCATTTCTTTCATCCTTCGCATGAATTCCGGTTTGATGATATGTACAGGAGCTTCTGACGTAGACAGGGACTGCACTTCTACTTTATTCATAGAGCCCTGCACAAAAGGCTCGAATAACTTTTTAACTTTTTCCATTTCATCCGCAGATAAGACGGATTCTATCTTCTCATCTTTTTCTATAAGCTTATCGAGTGTTTCAGAATCTATTCTTGCAAAATGAGTCTTTTCAGTTTTGCTTTCAAGATGCTGCATGAAGTGATTATCTATCGGTTGATCCATCACCAGTACATCGTACCCTCTATCCTGAGCGGCAGATATTTGAGTATGATATTGCGCGGGAGCGTTGGTGTACAAATAGACTACTTCATCTTTCTTATTCGTTTGATTGGTTTTTATTTTATTGCGATACTCTTCAGCAGTGTGATACACTCCATCCTGACTTTTCAACAAATTAAAACTGGCGGCTTTTTCATAAAATTTATCATCCGTGATCATCCCATATTTTATGAATGGACCTATATCCTGCCATTTTGATTCAAAAGAAGCACGGTCGTTTTTAAACAGTTCTTCCAGTTTATCGGCAACCTTTTTCGAGATATAACTCGTGATTTTTTTTACTTGTTTATCACTTTGAAGATAACTGCGCGACACATTGAGGGGTATATCCGGTGAATCAATGACTCCATGCAACATCATGAGAAAATCAGGTACAATGTCTTTTACTTCATCCGTCACATATACCTGGTTGCTGTACAATTGGATTTTATTTTTCTGCCAATCCATACCGGTAGTCATCTTAGGGAAATAAAGTATTCCCGTCAGATTAAACGGGTAATCGATATTCAGATGAATCCAGAATAAAGGCGCTGCACTATATAAATACA
This sequence comes from Saprospiraceae bacterium, assembly GCA_040007895.1. Lineage (GTDB taxonomy): Bacteria > Bacteroidota > Bacteroidia > Chitinophagales > Saprospiraceae > JADJLQ01. The sequence continues at coordinate 13,091 of JBDTUE010000030.1, forward strand.
AGTCATTGTAAAACTTTTTGTAATCTTCATCCGTGAGTTCCGAGGGCGTTTTTTTCCAGATGGGTTGGGTAATATTAATGATGTTGTCTACCTCTGTCTTTATCTCTTTGCGTTGATCACCTTCACCTTCCCAATCGTATTCTGTTCGGGTTCCAAACCGGATAGGAAATGGTAAAAATTTGCAATATTTTTTTAAGAGATCTTCAATTTTATTTTTTTCTAAATACTCTTTGCTTTCGTCACTGATATGCAGGATGATATCTGTGCCGCGTTCTTTTTTCTTCACATCCTTGAGCGTATACTCGGGGCTTCCATCGCAGGTCCAGAGAATAGCAGAGGCATCTTCAACATAGGATTTACTCAACACTTCTACTTTATCGGCAACCATAAAAGCCGAATAAAATCCTAAACCAAAATGACCTATAATATTGGTCTCTCCTTTAAATTTTTCGATAAACTCCTGTGCGGAAGAAAGAGCTACCTGGTTCAGATATTTCCTTGCTTCATCTGCCGTCAACCCAAGGCCCCTGTCCCGGATGGTAAGCGTTTTCTTTTTTTCATCTATCAGGATATCGACCGTAAGATCTCCCAATTCACCTTTTGCAATTCCTTTAGATGACAGGGTTTGCAATTTTGAGGTGGCATCTATTGCATTGGAGACTAACTCACGTAGAAAAATTTCCTGATCAGAGTATAGGAATTTTTTAATAATGGGAAATATATTTTCGGTTTGTACCGCTATTTGGCCTTTTTCGCTCATGTTTATTTAATTTTTTAACGATGACTTGACCTTGCTTCACTCAAAGGTTGTGCCATCAGAGTTTAAATGACGGAAAGTCGTGAACTAATGAAATGAATACCAGGGTAGGACGGAATGTCATACTCACGATCGGACTTTTCGTCTTTTTGGGTTTCTCAGCTCTTAGGAGTGGGAATTTTTGCACTAAAATTTTGCCTCGACCACCAATCTTGCTCAAGTACATATTGATGATACCGGCGAGGTCCACCCCAGCCGTGACGCACATTGGGATAAATCATCATTTCAAATTGTTTGCCGGTAGTTTGCAATTTTTCTATCAATTGGAAAGTGTTTTGCATATGTACATTATCATCAGCACTTCCATGCACTATGAATAATTTACCTTTCAATTGATCTGTATAAGTCATCACAGAACCAGCTTTATACCCTTCAGGATTTTCATCCGGTGTATCCATATACCGTTCGGTATAGATGTTATCATATAATTTCCAATCCACGACAGGAGCGAACGACATACCATGTGTAAAGGAATTAGGAGCCTTTGTGAGAGCCAATGCAGTGATATAACCTCCATAACTGCCGCCTTCAATAGCGATGTGTGTGCTATCTATAAAGGATTGTTTTTTTAGCCATTCAGCTACTTTACTGTAATCATTTATCTCCCATTTACCCAGGTTACGATGCATGAAATCGAGTCCTTTCTTTCCAAACTTTCCTGACGCTCGATGATCTGTAGAAAGTTGAATCACACCTTTGTTAAGTAGTGGATTAGTCGTTTGGTCCTGGTATTCATTATCCAGGGAACCTGCATCCGGACCTCCGTAAACACTAAAGACCACAGGATATTTTTTTCCTGCAGATTTGCCGCTTTCAAAATCAGCAGGTAACGTCCAGACAACCGGAAGATCGAATCCATCTCCGGAGGGAACCGTAAAGTATTCAGTCTTTAATCCGGCTACTTTATTTGGGTCAAAAGCTTGTCCCAGTTCACGTATTTTTTTCCCATCAACTGAAGCGACATACATGGATTCAGGTTGTTTAATATTGCTCCAGGTATCCAGGAAAAATGATCCTTCGGTAGACAATTTAATTTTATGACTTCCATCACCTGTAGAAAGTTGTTTAAAACCTGAACCATCCAACCGTGTAGAAAACAAATGACTGTTTAATGCATTTTCTCCAGTACCAGTGAAAAGGATACTGTTTTTCGCTTCATCCACCTTCAGGATATTTTTTACACGCCAATTAAATTTAGTAAGCTGGACTAATTTTTTTTGTGACTGGTCATATTTATAAATATTCCACCATCCATCAAGTGGATGTATCAACAGGAAACTATTGTCTTTTAAAAACCATAGTTCTTCATGAAATTCCACCCAGGTAGGATATTTTTCTTCGAACAAAAAGTCTTTAGTTTTAGATTCTGGGTGATAAGCATAAAACTTAAGACTTGTCTGATCGCGATTCAATTCTTGAAATACGAGTTGTTTACTATCGGGTGTCCAGAATGGCCAGGCAGTATACATATCTGCCGTTGCATCTTCTTCTACTTTGGAAATAGTGTTATTGGATAATTGGACTACTTCCATGTTTACGTCCGGATTCGGATCACCTGATTTTGGATAATGTTCCATTTCGAGTTTACCATGCACACCCTCTGACCTGTACACAGGAAACTTTGGGACCGGAGTATCATCGGTATGCAGATAGGCTATTAGTTTGCTATCCGGACTCCACCAATAAGCTCTATATCTGGATGGCCGGCCAAGGATCTCTTCGTAATATACCCAGGAAGCATATCCATTGTAAATATCATCGGTGCCTGTAAAAGTAAGTTGTCTATGTAGATTAGAAGTAACATCCATCACCCAGAGATTTCCTCCTTTTACATAGGCAAGGGACTTGCCATCCGGGGCAAACTGAGGTACTTTTTCTTCTGCTGCATCTGCTGTAAGTTGTTTTAGGTTGTCCGATTTTGAATCAAAAAAGAAGAGATCGTTTTGTTTTTTGAGAATATAAAGTCCATCGGATGATTGACCCCATGAATAATTTTTTAAACTATCTGGTAATGGGATCATCGTGGAAACGGGTTCTGTAAAAACCGTTGATTGCCCATTAATCGCATTGACTTTATACAATTTTGAAACGGAATTTTCGATTTTCGATTCTATGTAGTAGGTGTCATCTAACCACCGGGTAATCTGCGGTAAAGATTGGCTCTGGATAGCAAAGCTATAAATGCAAATAATGGATATTAAAAATGGTTTCATGTTTAAAGATTCAACTTTTTATTTAATTTTTTTATTAAACTATGGAGATCCTTTTTGTTGGACTATTCAGTTTCTTTTAATAACAATTCAGTTGTCCGGTTATAAATATCTTCTGCTCTGGATGGACTGGAGCCGATAGAAAGTATACCAAGTTTACCATGTTGAGATATGGCGCCGATTAAATGAAACATGACTCCTTCCTGGGTAGCTCCATCAAAGTGAAGTCCGTTGCAAATAGCAACATCTATAAGGTCCGTGGGAGTAAGCTTCTTGAAGTTTTCATAAACCAATGCATCCGTAGCCATATAACACCTCGTCTGGCCATTGGGCATGATATACAAACCATGGGTATAATCATATCTGCCATTCGTCAATAGTTGAAGCATCAGATAGGGGTGTGTTGTACCACCTTTACGAAGATTAATTTCTATGGCATAATGTTTCCAGACCCCATCTTCCTTAACTGAAACAAAATCAATTCCGAATCTACCCAACACCCCCAATGAAGACATATACGTTGCTGCCTGGAATCCAAGTTTGCCTATTTCCTTCCGGTATTCTGCATCAGCCGGGAATTTAGCGCCAATGTAGACCTGACCTGATTCGCCTCCAAGTATCTGATCATGGGTAGACACTACTTCTATTTCTTTGAGGGGATTGATTAGACATTGAACCGATGGTGATGTTTTGATTTCACCTTCTACAAATGCCTCGATAATGCCACCCATTTGTTGAAGTTTATGGATGAAGGTGGTATAATCCAGTTCGCCGGCGACTATTTTAAGTTGTGATTTAAAATCATCTTTAGTGATTATTTGATCATCTACATACTTAAAAATAGCATTGCCGTCTCCGGAAAATCCTTCATTGAGTTTAACCACTGCTTTTTTTACCCATGCATGCTCAGCTTTTAACTGAGTCAATGCTTTGATGATGTCTTCTATGGAATAGATATTCTCAAACCCCGGAGGAACTAATAATCCTGCATTTTTAAAGATCTCTCTGCTGCCGGTCTTAGAGCCCCATTTGGATAAATCTGAAGGACAACCATACAGCGGGAAACCCAATTTCAGGGCAAGTTGCTCTTCTAACGGAGTTACATTAAAAGCTGAAATATGTGCGACGTGAGATGGTGGGACAAGGTTTTTAATTTCATTCATCAGCCTGGGTCGTTTTAATATCTTTTCGGTCAAGCCGATATTAGATGAATCAAAACAAGAGAGCAGGGTAAGCCTTTTGCGGGCATGCATGCTGGTGACTCCCGGTATAAGATGCAGATAATAGTCAACGATCTCTTCGTCAATCGGTGTACTGGTTACATAGATTACATGAGTCCTCGGCATACGCAATAATAACAACAGGCATAATAATCTTTCTTCATAATAGATATGGCCTGAAATCTTTGACAATATTTCGGGATCCATAGAAAGTGAAGGAATGATAATGACTGTTTTAGGGGCTAGCGGATCAGGAAATTGATGACGAAATTGTGGGACCAGCTGTTCCTGCTGAGTATTAAATATTAATCGTTCGGCCTCGGTGAGTATGGAAAGGTCTGGATTCATCCGGCAAAGATAAAGGATAGATTTAAACGGAATTACTTACTTAGAATTGCTAAAAAGGATAGAAGACACTTCACCATTCTTTAGTTTTAAAAGTAGATCTTTCCTCGTAACAAACGGATAAAGACCTGCCACTTTATTAAATTATTCCTATTGTTTTGAACAGTTGAAAAGAAACAAATATCATTTATTTTTTTATGAAACGGTTCAATAGATAGACCAGGGATAATAAACCGATAAAAATGGATATGCCAATGATCTCATTTGTTTTTAATTGAAAAAGAAACCATAAAATCGTCAGCGCAGCCAAAACAGGTATCGTCAAGCCGAAAGGAATTTTAAATTTCGCGGGATAATCAGAATCGTTCTTTAATCTTATTTTAATCGTAGCGAGAATTACACCAAGATGCATCAATAACATGGACGCCGTTGCCAATACAGCCAATTGTTTGAACCCCCCGGAAACAGAGATTATAAAAGATATGATTGAAAAAGCAATAATGGCGGGATAAGGTGTAGCATATTTTGTATGAACCTTAGAAAAAAGAGTAGGTAAACTCCCTTGGTTTGCCCCCGCAAAAATCACCCTTGGAAATACCAGAATGACTGAATTGAATGAACTAAATATAGATAGGACAGCACACACAATTAAGACAGATGCACCTGTTTTTCCTATCATCATTTCAGCAACTGCTGCTAATGGAGCTTCTTTATGATTGATCAAATCGGGTCCTAATACACCCTGGGCTATAAACTGGATCAGGCAATAAAATATTACCACCGTCATTACACCTATTATTAGTCCCAAGGGTGCACTGCGATTAGGATTTTTTATTTCTCCACTTATATTTAATGCACATTCGCCCCCGGTAAAAGCAAAAAATAAAATCAGGGATGCTTCTCCCAATTTACCTACGGAAGGAAAACTACCCCAATGGATATTATCTGCTTTTAAATAAAACATGCCCAGGATGATAAGGACGATTAATGGAAGGACTTTTAAATAAGTAAACGTGCGAACGATTTTCATTCCGCTTTTGACGCCACGAATATTAAAATAGGTGGAAAAGATTAAAAGGATTAAAAAGAGCAAAGCCCGCCAAACAGGATTTTTAAAAACAGGGAATGACACTGAAAGCATTTCAGCAAGTCCATTCAATAAAGCTGCAGAGACAAATATGCCGGCCCCGAACCAAAATATAGTGTTTGATAAAAATCCAACAAAAGGGCCAAAAGCCTTTTCAATATAGTTATAAGCGCCACCGGAATTGGAAAAACGGCTGCTCATTTCAGCATAACAAAGCGCTTCAATCAATAATACGAACCCACAAAGAAAATAAGCATAAAAACTACTGTTGCCCAGAACTCCAACAATCAACGCCGGCAGCAAAAAAATACCGCTGGCGATCGTAATATTGATCACATTGGTAGCAACATCTAAGGTGTTTATTTCTCTTTTTAAGCCTTCGTTATTTATGTCATCCATTAGTGCTGCTATAATTTAAATTTATACATTGAGCCGTTAGAAGATCCCCAAAGACTATTAACCCTCAGTTTTACAAATCTTTTTTATACGTTCTTCTCCGTTTATGTTGCCGGAACTCATATCCCTTCCATAATAATTGTACCTGTACGTTGGTCTCTAATTCAGGATTGGATTCCACCCTTTTAATACCGAATTTCAAAACAGCTGTAGTGATTTCATAAAAAATTAAAGTATGGACTCCTTTGTTTCTCCAGGCAGGATCTGTGCCAATGAGATAGAGATCTAACCGGTCATTTTTATACAATGACCTCCACAAATGATACCATCCGAATGGATATAGCCGTCCTTTTGCTTTCTGCAGTGCCTTGCTTACAGACGGAAGAGAAATACCAAAAGCAATCAATTCATCCTGAGCATCTGCAACCAGGGATATGAATTCGGGTTTAAGTATTCGCGAATATTTTCTTACGTAATGATTGACTTGTTCCGGTTCGAAAGCAACAAAGCCGTGAAGGTCTTTATGGGTCCTGTTGATGAGTTCAAACATTTTGAACGCATATTTGATGGTCTCTTCTTTATTGGTAATCTTAACCGTATGTAGATTATATTTTTCTTTGAGAAGGTCATTGAATTTGATGACCCGTTCTGATAAGGCAGCTGGGACTATAAATTCATGTTCTATCCAATCTACCGCTTTGATATAACCCAAGTGCTCAAGATGTTTACTATAATATGGATAGTTATACCAGGTAGCCATAGTAGCCAATTCGTCAAAACCTTCTACCAATAATCCCGCTTTGTCGAGATTCGTAAAACTCATAGGACCTTCGATCTCTTTTAAACCTTTTGATCTTGCCCAGACTTCAATAGCAGAAATTAATAGTTTGCTAACCTCCTCATCATCGATGATATCAAACCAACCGAAGCGGGCTTTCGATTTGTCATATAATTTATTTTCCCGGTGATTGAGGATTCCTGCTATACGTCCTTTGACACGTCCGTTTTCTACAACAATAAGCAGTTTTAATTCGCAATGTTTTAATACAGGATTGTGTACGGGAGAAAAAATATCATATTCATCTACCCAAAGCGGGGGTACCCAATAAGGATGATTTTTGTATAAATCAAAAGGAAACTGGATGAATTGTTTAAGATCCTTTTTATTCAGCGGATTTAGTTCGATAAGTTGTAAAGCCATTATTTATTCCTGTTCAATAATTCGGTCAACATAGTTTTTAGATTTGTTTTTCGGGTATCCTCTACCTGAATTCGGTCAAGCGATTCCAACGATTTTTGGCCATAGCTGGAGACCAGTTCTTTGACATAATCAGCTACATGGTATTTTTCAAATAATTCAAGGACACGATCCACTTTAACAGAAGATGCTTCATTGGAATGATACCAATTTAATAATTCTTCGCGGTCATATCCATTGGCTGATTTTACACATTGTATGAATAGTACCGTTTTTTTATTTTGAATGATATCACCTCCTTTAATCTTACCGGTAATGGTTCCGAAGGCATCCAGGTAATCATCCATAAGCTGAAATGAAATACCTGCGTTCAAACCCGTTTGATATAATAAATCAAGATCGTGGTCCGGTGCATATGCAGTCAATCCACCCATTTTTAATGCAGCACCCAATAAAACAGCGGTTTTGTCTCTGATCATATCTATATACTGTGATTCAGAAACATCCATGGAAGATTCAAAATTGATATCCCGTTGTTGTCCTTCACAGACGGCTCTTGCTGATTGATTCATAAGACGTATCATCGGAATGACAATAGTAGTGTCATATCCAGCAAGCAACTCATAGGTATGCACCAGCATCCAATCTCCGGACAAAATCGCCGCATTCAGATCATATTTAATATGGACAGTAGGATGATCACGACGCATCGGGGATTCGTCCATAATGTCATCATGCATTAATGAAAAATTGTGAAATACTTCAATAGCTAATGCAGCCGGCAATGCAAAATCAATTTCATCCTGGAATAATTGATGTCCTACCAATGTACTTATTGGTCTTATTCTTTTTCCTCCGAGATCCATTAAGTATTGAGCGGGAGTATACAACTCCGGCACGATCCCTTTAAATGGATGTGCTTTCCGGTAATTTTCAAATGAGCCAGCCAGGTCTGATAAAGAAAGCATGGCGGAAAAATAAGCATTCTTTTGTGCAGATAAGTGTGATTAATTTCAGAGCAACTTCACCCTAAAAACAAGTATAAACCGGCATTCAAAATCAGAGATTTCTTAATAAGAAATTCATTTACAGATATCAGCTCAGGCCAGCATAGCAGCCCCGATCACTCCCGCACTGTCTCCAAGTAAAGGCCTGAGCAACGGCGTTTCGCACCGGTCATTAAACATATGTTTTAAAATCTCGGCCTGACCGTTTTCATATAATTCATCGATCTGTCCAACCCCTCCACCAAGTACTATAGCATCAGGATCTATCAAATTGACTATATAGGAACACGCTAATCCGAAATTGTGCAACATTCGGTCCCGGGTAAGGATTGCAGATGAATCTCCTTCTTTCCAGGCCAATGAAATTTCTTTCATTGATTTTTTAATACCGCTTTGTTGGAAATAATATTTTTCCAGTGCAGGACCGGACATTACATTTTCATTGCATCCGGTATGACCGCAATAACAAACTATATCATTTTCTTCTGTGTGAATATGTCCGAATTCACCACCGATACCATGTCGGCCATGAATGACCTTGCCATCTATTACTAATCCACCACCCACACCGGTGCCCATGATGACTCCAAATACCACTTTAGCATCAGGTAACAAAACCGGTACGGCGCCAAGTGTGGCTTCAGCAATGGCAAAACAATTTGCATCATTTTCCATAGCTAATGGCAAACCTAGTTTATGCTGAAGATCTGTTTTGAATACTCTTCCATTGAGACAAGTGGTATTTGAATTTTTATGAATAAAAGTCATTGGATCATAACTGCCTGGAGTTCCTATCCCTACCTGGGTTGGAGATAGTCCAGATTCAAGCTCCATTGATTTGATCAGGTTTGAAATCCGATCCAGAATATGTTCGTAACCAAATTGACTCTCAGTAGGTATTCTTTTGCGAAGAAGGATCTCAGGCTTTGAATCTTTAATTTTCAGAATAACACCTTCTATTTTCGTCCCGCCAAGATCAATGCCCCATCTATACCCGGACATTTTTCTTTTTCTTTTTAGGAACTTCTACATGGAGAACTTCTACATTAGCAATCTCTGCATTAGGAATCTCTGATTTGGGTTTAACCACCACTACTCCTAATGGTGGTAAAGAAATTACAAAAGAATGGGATCTGAAATGTTTGGGTTCGGAAGATACTGCAAGATCCCCGGCATTCATATTACCACTGCCCCAATATTTATTATCATCAGAATTAAATATTTCATGAAGGGTTGTACATTCCGGACAACCCAATTGGTATCCGTGCCTTGGAACCGGAGTAAAATTACAAATCACAATCAGAAAATCCTTTGGATCTTCTGCTTTACGAATATATGATACCACCGAAGAATCGGCATCATTACAATCGATCCATTCAAATCCCTTGCTCAAATACTGACACTGATGCAATGCTTTTTCCGTTCGATACAAGTGATTCAGGTCTCTGACAATTCGTTGCATTCCCAGGTGGGATGCATCGTTGAGTAGGTACCAATCGATACTTCCTTCAAATTTCCATTCGTGAAATTGTGCTATCTCCCCACCCATAAACAACAGTTTAGATCCCGGATGAGTAAACATATATGAAAACAAAGTGCGGAGATTGGCAAACTGTTGCCAGTAATCTCCAGGCATTTTATTGATCAAAGATGATTTGCCATGCACGACTTCATCGTGAGACAGCGGCAATGTAAAGTTTTCTGTAAAAGCATACATCATACTAAACGTAAGGGTATTCTGATGATACCTCCTGAAGAAAGGATCTGTTTTAAAATACTTAAGGGTATCATTCATCCAACCCATCATCCATTTTTTACCAAATCCTAATCCACCTAAATAGACGGGTCTCGACACTCTTGCAAAAGATGTGGATTCCTCTGCGATCGTCTGCACATCCGGGAAAGCTTCATATACAGCCAGGTTAAAATCTTTAATAAATGAAATGGCTTCAAGATTTTCATTACCACCGTATATATTGGGTTCCCAGCCTCCTTGTTGCCTTGAATAATCGAGATATAACATAGAGGCTACCGCATCTACCCGTAATCCATCGATATGATATTGGTGTAACCAGAATAAGGCACTCGATATAAGAAAAGATCTTACTTCATTGCGCTCGTAATTAAATATAAGACTCTTCCAATCGGGATGAAATCCTTTTCGAATATCGGGATGTTCGTATACGGCTGTCCCGTCAAACTTTCCAAGTCCATGAGCATCTTCCGGAAAATGGGATGGTACCCAATCCAAAATTACGCCTATACCTGCTTCATGAAAGGCATCGACTAACTTCATGAATTCATGTGGGAAACCAAACCTGCTGGTTGGTGCATAAAATCCAGTAATCTGATATCCCCAACTTGGAGTATATGGATGCTCCATGACCGGCATGAACTCGACATGAGTAAATCCCATATCTTTTACGTAAGGCACCAATTGATCTATATTTTCCTGGTATGTAAATGGACGATCTTCATGCCAGGGTCTACGCCAACTGCCAAGATGTACTTCGTACACCGACATAGGTTGATCCAGTTGATGATTATGTTTGCGATTTTTCATCCATTCCGTATCCTTCCAGGTATAGGCCAATGGCCAAATAATAGAAGCGGTGCGGGGAGGTAGTTCGCAATATTGAGCATAAGGATCCGCTTTTTCAGTGACGATGCCATCATGATTCGAAAATATCCTGTACTTATATTTTTCGCCTGCTTTTAGTCCTGGTATGAATCCTTCCCAGATCCCTGAAGCATCCCAACGCACATTCAGTAAATGTTCATCTCCCGACCAATAATTGAAGTCTCCGATCACAGTCACCACTTTTGCCGCCGGTGCATAAACCGCAAAGTATACGCCGGATTCACCTTCATGTTCTACAATGTGAGATCCAAAATGATCATACAATCTGAAGTGTTTCCCGGACTTAAACAGACTGATATCAAAATCAGAAAAACGGGAGTAAGGTTTGACGAGGTTTGGCATGGTGGAAAGTTAAGGATTTACACTGATTGCATAAAATCCAAATTGGAGCTTGATTTATGTTGAAGCTGGTCAAAATCTATCCTGAGATAATACTGTCCCAATCGAATATTCGTAGATCTGAAGAATGGAATGAGAAACCTTGATGCTGATTTTATATTAAGTTCAAATCTTCAAAACTAGATCAAAGAAGATTTTGTATAATTATTCAATGACATTGACATGTCGATTTTGGACAGACCTACCTGGTTTTCATTACCTGTTTCCTGGACATGGGCAAACCAGGTAGGTCGCTAGATTAATGATAAAGTAGGATATTAAAAAACCTGCCTTGTTTGTCCAGAATTTCGATTTTACCGAATGGAAAAAGGTAGGTTAGCCACATTTAAAGAAATACAGTTTTCGGTCAACTGTTTTTGAAAATTTTCGCAAAATTATTCAATGAAATAGTTATAGTTCGATATAGTTTGTCCAAATAAAGAAGAGCAGTTTTCGATTTTGGACAGACCTAACTGGTTTTGATGAGTTGATTCCTGAATATGGGCAAACCAGTCAGGTCGTTAAATACATACTGAATAGGAGTAATAAAAAACCTGCCTTGTTTGTCCAGAATTTCGATTTTACCGAATGGAACAAGGTAGGTTTGCCCCAATTAAAGAAAGACAGCTTTCGATCCAGCGTATGGTTCCCATTAAAAGGACTATTGTTTTTATTCCCGACATCTTTATAGTTCGAACCTAGGTGTCCATCAGGAAACATCTTTTAGTCCCTGTACAAAATACATATCCACTTCCCCTTTATTCTTTGCGGCAATTTTACCCCGATGGATGCAGACTACCTTATCTTTTACGATTTCGTAGGTAACACCAGAAATATTGATTTTTCCGGACTCGGAATTTTGTTCCATTCGTGCTGCTGTATTTACAGTGTCACCCCAGATATCATAAGCGAATTTTTTTACGCCGATGATTCCTGCTACTAAAGGCCCGGAATGAATGCCGATTCTGATCTTGAAGGCCCCGCCTTGTTTATGATGGTCTTCGACAAATTGTAGAATTTCCAGTGCCGCTTGTATAGTTTTAATGGCATGATCAGGATCGGCAATAGGTAAACCACATACCGCCAGGTAAGCATCTCCTATAGTTTTAATTTTTTCTAAACCTATGCGACCAACGATATTGTCGAATGCGGTAAAACAATAATTGATTTCTTTGACTAATTCCGTGGGAGAAAACTTTTCACTGACACCGGTAAAGTTTACAAAGTCAGTGAATAACACCGAAGTATAATCATACATTCTCGCTTGAGACTGGCCATTTTTTTTCAGTTCTTCGGCGATCTCTGTAGGTAATATATTCAATAGCAGGTTATCCGATTTTTCTTTTTCATCATTGAGATCTTTAGTTCGTTCTTTTACTTTTATTTCCAATATTTTATTCTGATTCAGAATCAACTCTTCATTTTCCTGCAGGGTCTTTAGAAGATTTTTTTCTGCCTGATTTTTTGCCCTTTTATATTCCCTGATTTTGTCCGCTAAAGCAAGCGAAAACAGCAACATCTCCATGCCGGAACCTATCTCGATCAGATTATCTGTGATGCTATTCAATGGGATTACTCCAAACAAACAGAGTGTATAGATGCAAATGGATAAAAAGAAAGCACTGACAGCAATGATAAAATATCGCGCCGGCCTGTAACCTTTACGGTATATTTTAATCGCACAGATATAGAGAAAAAACGTAAGGGAGATCGTACCGACCTGGTTGATTACGCTGGAATATAATTTCAAATCGATAATATCAAAAAACAAGGCAGATAACATCATAGGCACAAACAAAATGATCACCCATTTAATAGCCCCCGGTAGATTTTTTCGAAAATCGAGGATGTTAATTGTAAATAAAATCATAGCCACTCCCAGGAAAGGAGTAATGCCCGGTGTCTGAGATCTCATAAATGATAAAGGACCCTGGTAGATGACATCCATATAACCCTTCATATCGGTAATCTTTATGATGGTAATGAATACATACGCTATATAGAACAAATAATTTTTATCCCGTTCAGTGTAATAAATAAACAAATTGTATAGCACGATCATCAGTAAAAAACCAATGAGTACGCCCATGATAATGCTGCGGGACATTTGTAATTCGGCGAATCGATCATACCGGATCACCTGTATCGGATAGTTCAACAAATAACTACTGACCTTCAGATAATAAACCTGCGTATCGACAGAGGACATGGGAAGATCAAATGCAAACGTATTGTACTTATACTTCCTGTCCCCGTAAGGTATTAACCTTCCGGATCGTTCAGATTGATAAATCCCCTCTTTCGACTTGGTAAATAAAGTCAAACTATCGAGATGATGATTGTCGACGACTAATAACCATTTAGAGTGACTGCCATCCACATTGGTTATTTTGAAAGTATGCCAGATCGTAGCTTTTAAATTGCCGAAACCGAAACTACTGGTTGTATTTTTTACAAATTGTTTTTCATATTGGCCGGACAGGATATCATCGAGAGTAATCCCCGCTTTGAGATCTTTTAAATAATAGATTTTATTACTGATGTTTATTTCGTCGGTAGAATCAGAGATAATGATCACATCTTCAGCTCCCATACAAAAGCATGTGCTGAACATAAAAATGCCAAAGAGAATAGTTTTAATATAGATAAACTTTATAATATTCAAATTTTGCACTAAGCTATTTACATCCGTGAACTATTTTTAATGAGAATGAAAAGTTTCAAAGATTTATTCATTGTTTGTTGTCATAGACCCATTTTTCTCACAAAATAACTGTGAAACATTCCTATAGGATCGAGCTGTTTTCTGATTTCACTCCATACTCCGGACATGGGATAATGCAGGGAAATCAAATCATGCCGGGTATACAAATGATAATTTACTTTTCCCCAATGAATGATTCCCTTTAATTCGTTGAGAACATATACCTGGTTGTGATCCAGGATTTGTTCAGCCCCGTGAACTCCATCGAGGGTCGGCATATCCACATACATTTTGGGTCCGGTATGACACTGCGAAAGGTAAG